>NZ_DATHXO010000363.1:0-14673 GCF_035459645.1 Schnuerera sp. | reverse complement strand
GGGTCTGTGCGGTTATGTGTTTCGCCACATCCTTTTCTAAGAGTTCCCCCAGCATGACACGCGCGTCCTCCCAGCGCTGCGCAGCGATAGTCGCGCGCGCCATGTTCAGACGTGCTCGTCCCACCTCGGGATGCTTAGGATACTGATATACAAAACGCTTATACTCCGTTACCGCGCGGTAAAAATCTTGCTGCGCAAACAACGTATCCGCAAAGCCGAGCTCCTCTGGGAGCGCTGGATCTTTGCTGCGCACATCGTCCACCTGCAGAGGTTGAAATGCTGCAACAGGTCGCACGCCGCCCCCAAACCCAACAAGGGCAAGAATCTGCACAATGGATAAAATGATTCGTATTCGGTGCCGCACAAAAAACATCCTTGTTATGGTATCCACACTCAAACTCCGAACCCTTTAAACACTGAACCTAATATAGGCGAAAACCACCCGAATCGTTTCTGTTTTTGTCACCTATTAAATCTCAACTTTTCTCATGTGAATTACCCCACTTGAAAAACAAAAACTTTGTAAACTAGCACAGCTCAACCACGGACTCCAAGCCTTTTCTTGACTTATGTGCAATTTTGTTGTAACTTGTACCTTTGACACAATTCCTACACATACAAAAAAGTTGCATATGTGCACAGGATAGGCGCTGAAGGCACCGAGCGCGGGGATTGTGATAACCGATTTAATGCTATGCGTGAGGACATTATGGGGTTCAACATTGGAGACAGAGCCGTATATCCGGCTCAGGGCGTAGGGATTATTGAAGCAATTGAAACTAAGTAAAGGTAGTTTTTTTGAAACTCATGTAGGGAAAGTTTATTTAAAGTAATATTTTATAAGAGAAAACTTTATTATTTGTTATAAAAAATAGGCTTAAGTTTAAGCCTATTTTTTATATTTGTAGATCATAATATTTAGTTTTTTCTATTTTTTTGTAGTTGATTCGATTTGTTTAACTTTTTTATCAGTCATTTTGCAACTACCTTGGAAAAAAGCGTCTTCATGAACTATAAGATTTGCAACTTCTGCATCTCCCATTAGTTTACCAGTGGTGTGAAGGGTTAATTTTTCTTTAGCTTTAATATTACCTTCTACAGTACCAGCTAATGAAATATCACGACAGTGAATGTTTCCTTGTACTTTCCCAGTTTCTCCTATGATTACATCTCCTTCATATACTATATCTCCTTCAATAATACCATCAATTCTCAGATTCCCTTTGCCTTCTATTTTTCCAGTTAATTTAATATTTTCACCAATTAAAGAGTCAATTTCCATTGATTTTTCAACTTTTTTCCCAAACATGGATTCTCCCCCTTGCTTTTATTTAAGAATGGTTAACGGGTCGATAATATTTTTATTTTTATGTATTTCAAAATGTAGATGTGAGCCAGTGCTTCTTCCGGTACTGCCCATTTTTGCTATATCTTGTCCCTTTTCTACCTTTTCTCCTTTATTAACTAGAAGTTTGCTATTATGTCCATATACAGTGCTATATCCATTGCCATGGTCTATAATAATCGTTCTACCTAAGCCAGATTTATAGCCTGAAAAGGTTACCTTTCCTTTACCGGCAGCCCAAACATTGGTACCTGTTGAATTTGCTATATCAATTCCATTATGGAATCTGTAACCTCCTCCAAAGGGGTTTCTTCTATTACCAAAGGTAGAAGTTAACCTACCTTGTGTAGGCCATAAATCAGGTACGGTTTCTAGGTATTCAAATCTTTCTTCTAAATCATTGATAAAAGCCTTTAGTTCAGTTTCCTTATTTTCCAAAACTTCTTTTAATACTTGGATTTCATCTACTGGCTCTAGTGTTTCTAGTTCAGTAACTCTTTCTATTCTTCCACCTCTAGAAGGACTTTTCATACCAGCCATTTTTTCCAATTGCCTTTGTAGTTTTTCAATCTCCATTAGTTTGTCTTCTACTTCATTAGTTTTTTGATATAATTGATTTGTTTGGGATTTTAGTTTAGATAATTCTATTTCTTTTTTTCTATTTTTTTCTTCAAGATTGCTGATTTCAGTTATTTTATCATTATATTTACTTTCTAGATTTATTTTATTTATATAGAGATTGTTAAAAATGAATAATATCCCAATAAAAATCGTTGAAATGGATAGTAGTAAAACTTTAGGCAGCCATTGTGGAACCGTTAACCTTTTTACTTTATCAGTACGGGGGACTATCATGATGCAGATTTTTGAGTTTTTATTTTTCCCCATATTTATATTCAACCTCTTTCTTAATACTAGTTAAATTTTCCATACTATAGCTATTCTACATAAAAATTAAAAATCCTTCTATAAAATATTTAAAAAATTTATAACATATTTTTAACATTTTATAGAATTAAATATTATCAATTCTAAAATTTTATTTAATATTAAGATTAATGGGATTCCTATGTAAAATTTAGCCTTGCTAATCTTATGTTTAAAGATCATCATCCCTAGTAATGCACCAGTAGAACCACCTAATAAAGCTAAAAGAATCAAATTAAATTCGCTAATTCTCCAGTTGTTTTTCTTTGCTTTGGCTTTATCCAAACCAAAGACTAGAAAGGAAATAGTATTTATTATGAAAATGTAGATTAAAAAGGTAGTCTCTTTATTATTAAAATTTGCTAGTATATTCATATAAAAACCCACTTTCTTTATTAGATTTTACTTAAGATTATCTACCAGTTCAACGAATTTCTCTATATCTTTTTCAATTAATTTCAAAGAGTTTCTAAAGAAATCAGGTGAGTGAACATCTATATCCATTAGTTTAGCCACATCAACTATATTATTTTTACCAGTAGCACCTAAAAAATGGTCATATTTTTCAACGAATGTGTCCTGGTTGTCCAAATATTCTACGTATAATCCTTTTGAGAATAATAATCCAAAGGCATAAGGGAAATTATAAAAATTTCGTTCACCATAATAATAATGAGGTTTATTTACCCACATATAAGGATGAAGATAATTGTGATCTAACCCATTTCCGTAGGCCTTTTTCTGTGCTTCTAACATTATTTCTTTTAATTCATTTACAGAAAGGGAATGATCTTTTCTTTTTTCAAACAATTCTGTTTCAAATAAAAACCTGCTATATATATCAACTATTACTTGACTTGCATCTTGTATAGAGGATTCCAATATACTAAGTTGTTCTTCTTTGGTAGCTTCATTTAAGGCAGCATTCATTACAATGGTCTCACAAAATATAGAAGCAGTTTCAGCTATAGGCATGGGGTATCTACTATTTAAGATAGTTTCATCTTTTAGACAGAATCCATGGTATCCATGGCCTAGTTCATGGGCTAAAGTAATTACATTACTAAAGCTACCATTAAAATTAGAAAGAATCCTACTTTCTTTAATAGGATGAAGATTGGAACAGAAAGCTCCTCCTCTTTTACCTTCTCTTGGTTCTGCATCTATCCATCTTTTTTCAAAAGCATTATCTGCAAAATTGGCTAATTTGTCACTAAAGGTTTTAAAATTCTTTACGATATATTTTCGTGCATCAGTAAAAGTATAAGTTTTATTCATTTCTCCTATAGGTGCAAATATATCGTAGAAAGGCAATCCATTATCATGACCCAATAGCTGAGCTTTTTTATTATAGTATTTATGAAATACGGGTAAAAATTCTTCAATAGCACTCAACATAGCATCTAAAGTTTCTTTATCCATTCTGGAATTAACCAAAGTTTCATCTAAAGGAGATTCAAATCCTCTCATATTTGAAATAGTTAAGACTTCTCCTTTAATTCCGTTTAAGGCAGCAGCAGAAGATTCTTCGATTTTTTCATAGGATTTTAATTCTGCTTCATATGCTTTTTTTCTTAACTCTTCATCTTTATTATGAGCCATATTTCTAACTACAGGAAGAGGAAGTTGTTTTAGTTCCCCATCTATTTCTATATTAACAAGTAAAGTAGAACTCAATATATTTTGTAGATTTGTCCAAGCTTTAGAACCAGTGTTTTTCATTTTAGAGATTAATATTTCTTTTTCTTCACTAAGTAAATATTGAGCTTTTTCTTTAATTTCATTTAAATAAAAACTATGTTTTTTCAATGATTTAGATGAGTTGATAATTTCATCTAAATTGTCTAGAGCATTAATAAATTTTTTAAATTGAACAGAAGGTTTGGTAATCTCTGCATATTTTACTTGTAGCTTGTCCAAGTGTTTCAATGCTATCTCATTTCTAGCTTCTACACTTGAAATTAAACGAGGATAGGCCATTAATTTCGAAGATAGATTAGATAAAATTATTATCCTATTTAAATATTCTGAAATTTTTTCTTTAGGATTATTTAAAAGATTTAAATTTTCTTCCGTCCATTTAATAAAGTTTTCCATTTGTTCATCAAAATCCTTTAAATCCTGTTGATACTCTTTTGAATTAAAAGAGGTATATAATTCATCTAAACTCCATTTCATATCCATAAAAATCCCTCCAAATTTTATTACTTAATATTATAATATCCTTAATAATCTGTTAATTCAACTTAATATTTAGTCTTATAAAAGGAAATAATAAAATTTGTAATTCTAAATTCATAATTTACTTGCAAAAAAGCCATATTATATATATACTTAACAAGTTAGATAAAAAAAGGAAGGATGTAGTAAAATTAATGAATAAATTGAAATTTGAAGATATTAATCTTTCAAAAGAAATTCAAAAGGCAGTTTCAGATATGGGTTTTGAAGAGATGTCGCCTATACAGTCTCAAGCAATACCTCATTTGCTTGAAGGTTTAGATATAATTGGGCAGGCACAAACAGGGACTGGCAAAACCGCTGCTTTTGGCATACCTATTATTGAAAAATGCAACCAAAAAGACAGAGCAGTGCAGGCTATGGTACTGTGCCCTACTAGAGAACTATCAATCCAAGTGGCAGAAGAGATTAGAAGGTTGTCCAAATATAATAAAGATATTTTTGTACTGCCTATATATGGAGGACAACCTATTAATAGACAGATAAAGGCTTTAAAAAAAGGAGTTCAAATAGTTGTGGGGACTCCTGGTAGAATAATAGACCATATAAAAAGAAAAACTTTAAAACTAGGTAATATAAAGGTGTTAGTATTAGATGAAGCAGATGAAATGTTTGATATGGGGTTTAGAGACGATATTGAACTAATAATAAACCATGTACCAGAAGAAAGACAGACAGTATTTTTTTCTGCGACTATGCCTAAGGAAATAGTTAAGTTTGCTAAAAGGTATCAAACTAACCCAAAAACTATTAGAGTAGTACACAAGGAGTTAACGGTACCAAGAGTAGAACAATATTATTTTGAATTAAAGGAACATATGAAAACAGAAATATTGTCTAGACTAATAGACATATATAATCCTAAACTTTCCATAGTATTTTGTAATACTAAAAAGAAAGTAGATGAATTGACTATTGAATTACAGGGTAGAGGATATTTTGTTGATGGACTTCATGGAGATTTAAAACAACCCCAAAGAGATAGAGTTATGTCTAAGTTTAGATCTGGGAATATAGATATTTTGGTAGCTACCGATGTAGCTGCAAGAGGTCTAGACGTAGATAATGTAGATATTGTTTTTAATTATGACATACCACAGGATGAAGAATATTATGTCCATAGGATTGGAAGAACTGCCAGAGCAGGTAGAGAGGGAATGGCTCTTAGTTTTGTAGTAGGTAGAGATAGGTATAGAATTAAGGATATTGAAAGGTATACTAAAACAAAAATTGCTAGAAAAGATTTACCCACACTAAAAGATATGGAAGAAAAACAAAGTGATATATTACTAGAAAAAATCAAAGAAGAAATTGATAAAGGGCAATTAGACAGATATGAAGAAATGTTAAATCAATTATTAGGAGAAGATTATAATTCCTTTGATATAGCAGCAGCTTTATTGAAATTTTATTTATTAAACAATAAATTAGATGGACATAGAGAATTAGATGCAGTAGATTATGGAGCAGCAGGTATTAAAACAATTTCAAGAATATATATAAACACAGGAAAAAGAAGAGGCGTAAGTCCAAGACATATATTAGGAGCATTATTAAATGAAACGGGTATACCTAGAAAGACTGTAGGAGATATAGATATGTATGATAGATTTACTTTTGTTGAAGTTCCAGAAGAGTATGCACAACAGGTGATAAAAGGATTGAACAACAAAAGAATAAAGGGAAGTAAGGTAAAGGTTGAGTTAGCTAATTCAAAATAAAAATAAACCTATAAAAGCGATGAAGAAAATTTAATTCTTTAATCGCTTTTGTTATTTTCATATTATCAATAAAATTGGGTATATAAAAAGATATACACAATTAAGGTGGTAATATTGGGGAAATTCTAAACAATATTCAAAAAAAGAAAAATATGAAGGATTTTGACATAATATATAGAATAATACATTATAAGTCTTTTGATCGTTTATTATAAAGGATTGATTATAATGAAGAAAAGGGTTATAAGAATAGGGATTATACTTTTAATGGGCTTTATTATTCTATTATTTATAAAGAATTATATGGAGGTAGCAAAAGACTCAGTAGAAGATGAACCTAAAATTAAGCTGAGAATTGCAGGGGACAATAATTTCAAGCCTTATGAATATGTAGATGAAAAAGGAGAATATAAGGGTTTTAATGTAGATATAATGAGAGCTATCGAAGAAACTATGGATATTGAAATAGAGCTCATACCTATGAGATGGTCAGATGCAGTATCCGCTATGGAAAATAGAGAAGTAGATGGGATTCAGGGGATGTCTAAAACTGAGGAAAGGAAAACCAAGTATAGCTTTATTGAGTCCACTATAATTAATTACCATTCTATTTTTATCGATAAAAATAAAAATCATATAAGAGAGATCGAAGATTTAAAAGGTTTAAGAATCGCTTATCAAGAAAAAGATGTTCAAGAAGAGCGTATTAAAGAAATTCCACAAATTATTTCAATACCTAGAGCTAATCAAATGGAAGGTATAGAAGCATTATTGGATGGGGAAGCGGATGCTTTTATTGGAAATAGAATAACGGCTATATATTATCTTAATAATATAAGAAAGACAAATAAAGTGAAAACCATTGGAGAACCTTTAGGCGAAACAGCTTATGGACCTGTGACATTACCTGAAAATAGATTGGCTTATAGGATATTAGAAGAAGGATTGACAAGAATAAAGCAGGATGGGACTTACGATAAAATATATAAAAGGTGGTTTGGAGATCAATTATCCCATGGGCATTTTGTATTTAAAACCTATATGAAGTACATAATAATAGGTATTGGAGTTGTTAGTTTATTATTGTTATTCTTCTTTATTTGGAACAAAAGACTACAACAAGAAGTAGAAAAAAGGACTAATGAATTAGAGAACGCTAACAAGGATTTAAGGGTTCATCAAGAAAAGATATATAGATTAGCTTATTTTGATTTTGTAACAGACTTACCTAATAAAGTATTTTTCATGGAAGAATTAGAAGATACAATTGAAAATATATCCTCAGATGAAAAATTAGCTGTACTATATCTAGATTTAGATAGATTTAAATATATTAACGATAATCTAGGACATGACATAGGAGATGAAATATTAAGGATAATAGGATTAAGGTTAGATGATTTAATTTATGAAGAAGACTTAATAGCAAGAGGTGGGGGAGATGAGTATTTAATACTATTAAAAAACATATGGGATATATCTAAGATAGATATAGTGGTCAACAAAATTATAGAAAGTTTTAAAGAATATATAACCTATAAAAACTATGAACTGTATTTAACTACTAGTATTGGAGTTGCAATATATCCTGATGCAGGAATTGACAGTGTTTCACTTGTAAAGAATGCAGAGATAGCATTATATGAAGCAAAGGAATTAGGAGGTAATAGTTACTTTAAATATAATGAGAAAATTGGGAAAAGGGGACATAATAATCTAATTATATTAAATCAACTTAGACAAGCTGTAACTAATGAGGAATTTGTTTTATTTTATCAACCGAAAATAGATATTAGAACAGGTGAAATAATTGGTATGGAAAGTTTGATACGCTGGGAAAATCCAAAGAGGGGATTAGTTTTTCCAGATGAATTCATACCATTAGCAGAAGAGATAGGACTTATATTTTCTATTGGAGAATGGGTTTTAATGGAAGCTTGTAGACAAAATAAGGAATGGATTGAAAAAGGCTACAAACCTAGACGAGTTTCTGTAAATATTTCAGCCAGACAGTTTCAACATTATAATTTTTTAAGCATAGTTTCTAATGCTTTGAATAAAACAAAATTAGATCCAAAATATTTAGGTTTGGAGATAACTGAAACGATTGCTGTGTCCGATATTTCATATACATTAGAAGTATTAAATCAATTAAAAGAATTAGGAGTATTTGTCACAATGGATGATTTTGGAACAGGTTATTCTAATTTAAGTTATTTGCGAGAAATGAATGTTGATGAATTAAAAATTGATAGAAGTTTTGTTTGGGATTTAGAAGTTAATGAGAAGAATAGAGCAATTTCTAGAATTATAATACTTCTAGCTAAGCAATTTGATATACTGGTTACTGCAGAAGGAATAGAAACTGAAAAGCAATTAAATATACTGAAGGAACTAGGTGCCAATACTGGTCAAGGATATTATTTTAGCAAACCTATTCCTGCAAAAGAATTCGAAAAATTATTATACAAACAAAAATAAGAGGTCAGAGAATTGAAAAATTCTATCTGACCTCTTATTTTTTAAAAATATTTTAAATTTTGATCTAGGTCAAAGTATTGTTTTGTAATATTTTTTATAATAAAAACACAGAATAATAAAAAACAAAAAATAAGGAGGAAGTTTTTATGATAACTAAAACTTACAAATTAGAAACATTAACATGTCCATCTTGTATGGCAAAGATAGAGGGAGCATTAAAAAAGACTGACGGTGTAAAAGATACAGAGGTATTGTTTAATTCAAGTAAGGCGAAAGTGACTTTTGATGAATCTATAATAGAATCTGAAGATATAAAATTTGTTATTGAGAGATTAGGATATAAAGTATTAGGAGAAAAATAATTTTAGGAGGGGGAGTATAGTGAGAATAACTAAGGGGCAAAGAGTTTTGTTTTCAGGGATACTGATTATTATTTCATTCATATTGAAAAGAACAGATTTGAATATATGGTATGAAAATATATTTATGATAGCTGCTGCCATTATAGCAGGATTGCCTATTTTAAAAAATGCCCTTGTTGCTATAAGGTATAAGATTTTAGGTATAGATGCGTTAGTATCTTTAGCAGTAATAGGTGCAATGTTTTTGCAAGAATATTGGGAAGCTGCAGCGGTTACATTTTTATTTATGTTAGGTGATTATTTAGAGTCTAAGACATTGGAGAAAACTAGATCTTCTATTAAGTCTTTATTGGATTTAGCACCAGATATAGCTAGAGTAATAAGGAATGGTGAAGAAGTAGAAATATCACCAGATGAAGTAGTAAAAGGAGATATATTAATAGTAAAGCCAGGAGAAAAAATTGCTGTTGATGGAACAATAATAGAAGGCAATGCATATATCAATCAAGCTGCAATTACAGGAGAATCTATTCCTGTAGACAAAAAAGAAGAAGATACTGTGTTTTCAGGTACCATAATAGAATCTGGATATTTGAAGATAAAGGCGGATAGAGTTGGGGATGATACTACCTTTGCCAGGATACTGGAAATGGTAGAGGAAGCTCAGGATAAGAAAGCAAAAACTCAGAAATTTTTAGAAGTATTTTCTAGATACTATACTCCTTCTATAATAGTATTAGCAACATTGTTGTTCTTATTTACTAAGGATTTAGTTTTATCTTTGACCTTACTGGTAATAGCTTGTCCAGGAGCTTTGGTAATTTCAACGCCAGTGTCCATAGTAGCAGGCATTGGCAATGGGGCAAAACATGGTGTTTTAGTTAAAGGTGGAGAGATAATGGAGAAACTAGGGAAGATTAAGGTATTGGCTTTTGATAAAACAGGAACTTTAACAGAAGGCAAACCAAAGGTAACTCATGTAAAGGCTTTTAATATAGATGAAGACGAATTATTAAAGATTACCGCTATAGGAGAAAGCTACTCAGAACATCCTCTAGCCAGAGCCATTATCGAAGCAGCAGAGGAAAAATGCGGCCAATTAAATGAAGTACCAGATGAGGCTGAAATAATTACTGGACAAGGTTTAAAAGTAAAAATTGAGGAAAATATATATTTAATAGGTAATAGAAAATTATTAAAAGAAAATGGGGTATATGTAACTCAAGAGGAAGAAAATTATATAAAAAGTGAAGAAGAACATGGGCAAACTGTAGTTATAGTTTCAGATTTAGAAAATACATTAGGAGCTATATCAATAGCTGATACGGTTAGAGAAGATGCTAAGGAACTTATAGTGAGTTTGAAAAATCAAGGTATTGAAAAAGTAGTTATGTTAACTGGAGATAATAGAAGAGCCGCTGCTGCTATATCGAAAGAGCTAGGAATTGATGAATACTATGCAGAACTTCTACCAGAAGGAAAAGTAGAAGCTTTAGAAATTCTACAAGAAAAGTTTGGAGCGACAGCTATGGTTGGAGATGGGGTAAATGATGCTCCCGCATTAGCTTCAGCAGATTTAGGTATTGCCATAGGTGGTGCAGGTACCGATGTAGCTATGGAAACGGCAGATGTGGTGTTAATGTCTGATGAAATAAAAAGATTATCCTATGCTATTGGATTGAGTAGAGCTACAGTAAGAAATATGAAACAAAATATTTATTTTGCTATTATAGTTGCAGCTGCTTTATTAGCAGGAGTACTAGGGAAAGTAGTATTTTTATCCTCTGGCATGTTAATTCATGAAATAAGCGTATTATTAGTAATAGTAAATGCTGTAAGGTTATTAGGATATGGGGAAAAAGGAAAGAGCAGAAAAGTATTATATGATTAGTTAAAAAAGAATGAGAGGTGAATTTAATGAGTGAATTGATTAACAACAGAGAACACAGGCAGAAGATGTTAAAGGAAGTAATCAAAGAACTCCATGATGGAAAGGCTGTAGAAGAAGTAAAAGAAAAGTTTGCTAAAGTAATAGAAGGAGTTTCTGCATCAGAAATATCAGCTATGGAAACCCAGTTGGTTAAAGAAGGCTTACCTATAGAAGAGATTCAAAGGTTATGCAATGTCCATGCTGCAGTTTTTAAAGGCTCAATTGAAGAAATACATCATCCTGAAGAAGTTCCAGGGCACCCAGTTTATACTATGAGACAAGAAAATAATGCTATTGAAGAATATATTGATAATACCCTTGTTAGCAATTTAGAAAAGTTCAAAGAAGATGATTCAAAAGAAAATATAAATAATCTAATACAGGATTTGAATTTATTATGGGATATCGATAAGCATTATAGTAGAAAAGAAAATCTAATATTCCCCTATCTAGAAAAGTACGGTATAACTGCACCACCAAAGGTAATGTGGGGAGTTGATGACGATATTAGAGCTTTAATAAAAGAAGCAAAACTTATGTTGACATCTTATAAAGGAAATAAAGATGAAATACTAGAAAAAATGGAAGAAGTATCTCATGAAATAAAAGAAATGATTTTTAAAGAGGAAAGTATATTATTCCCTATGGCATTGGAGACTTTAACAGAAGATGAATGGATTGTCATATATAAAGAAAGTGATGAAATAGGTTATGCATTGATAGAACCAAAAGCTGAATGGGAATTAAAAAGAATAAAAACTGCTGAAAAGGAAGAAATAGCATCAGAAGCAGGAAATGTGAAGTTTGAAACAGGTTTTTTAACCCCACAGGAGATAAGTCAAATGCTGAATACTATCCCAGGAGATATGACTTTTATAGATAAAAATGATACTGTAAAATATTTTTCTCAAGGAAAAGAAAGGATATTTGCTCGTACTAAGGCTGTCATAGGTAGAAGTGTACAAAACTGTCATCCCCCAGCTAGCGTTAATATAGTAGATAAAATATTGGAAGATTTTAAATCTGGTGAGAAGGATAATGAAGATTTTTGGATTAAGATGGGAGATATATATGTGTTGATTAGATATTTTGCTGTAAGAAGCAAAGATGGAGAATATCTTGGAACTTTAGAGTTTACTCAAAATATAGCTCCCATTCAAGCAATTGAAGGAGAAAAAAGGCTTCTAACAGAATAAAGAATAGCTTATATAAGTATTGCAATCATAATCTACCCCGTAGCTAATTGTATTTAGGATAAGTTTTTATGAACAAAAGAAAATATAGATTAATGGGCTACTTTTGGGGAATATAGTATATGAAGGAATTATACCTAATTAGAACGGGGTGTTATGATGATTTGTGGTTGCGAGCATGATAGGAAAGATAAAACTTGTATAGAAATAGTACCAATTTTTAATACATTAACCTATGATGAAATGATGGAAGTAGCTAGAATTACAATAGCAAGAAGATACAAGAAGGGCGAAATGGTCTATATGACTGGAGATAAAGGTGAAAGGTTATTCGTTATCCATAAAGGTAAGGTTAAGATATCGAGACTTTCCCATATGGGAAAAGAACAAGTTATTAGAATATTAGGGCCAGGAGATTTTATGGGAGAGCTGTCTCTTTTTGTTCATGAACCATTAACTGATAATGCAGAAGTACTAGAAGATACAACGGTATGCGTAATAGATGGAGAAAAATTAAAAACGTTAATGGGCAAATATCCTACTATAGCTTTTAAAGTTATGGAAGAACTAAGCTCTAGATTGACAAGGGCAGAAAATTTGATAGAACATTTAGGCATTCATGATGTGGAAACAAGAATTGTGGAAATGCTATTAGATTTAGCTAATGATGAAGGTGAAGTATTGCTCAATATGAGTAAAAGAGATTTAGCTTCTCATATTGGTATGAGCCAAGAAACATTAAGTAGAAAATTATCTTATTTTCAAGATATGGGTTGGATAAAATTGAAAGGACATAGACGAATTATTATATTGGATGAAGACGAATTAAGAACATTAATTTAGGTAGTTGGATCAAATGTTCTTGTTCTTGTATTTTAAACCCTTCAGCTCCTTCGAGAGTAAGCTTATACTGAGAGTCTCGGGATGACAAGAAGCGTGTCAGCTTGTACTATCATTCTTAGGGTGATAAAGAAATTGGCAGGTAGTACAAATATCTTTTTTATTAAGTTTTTAAATTGGATGCCTATAATATGAATATATATTAAAAAAATTATTAGGAGGTATTTATATGGCTCATAAGATGACAGATAAAGTAACTTGGGTAGGTAAAATTGATTGGGAATTGAGGCGTTTCCATGGTGATGAATATTCTACACATAGAGGATCGTCTTATAATTCTTATCTAATAAAAGATGATAAAACAGTACTTATAGATACAGTTTGGGAACCGTTTGCTGAAGAATTCGTAGAGAATCTGAAGAAGGAAATAGACTTAAATGAAATAGACTACATAATAGCTCAACATGCAGAAATAGACCATAGTGGAGCATTGCCTTTGTTATTGAAGGAGATTCCTGATGTGCCTATCTACTGTACTTCAAATGGAGCGAAGATACTCAAAGCTCATTTTCATGAAGATTGGAATTTTGTTGAAGTAAAAACGGGAGACGAATTAGAGATTGGAGAGAATAAACTTATATTTGTTGAAGCTAGAATGTTGCACTGGCCAGATACTATGTTTACTTATATGACGGGGGAAAATATTCTATTTAGTAACGATGCATTCGGGCAACACTATGCTTCAGAGCTTATGTATAACGATTTAGTAGATCAAGGAGAACTATATCAAGAAGCTATTAAATATTATGCAAATATATTAACTCCCTTTAGTTCCCTTGTAACTAATAAAATAAAGGAAGTACTAGAATTTAATTTGTCTGTAGATATGATAGCTACCAGTCACGGAATTATATGGAGAGATAATCCAGTCCAGATTATTGAAAAATATTTAGAATGGGCAGATGCCTATCAGGAAAATCAGATCACTATAGTATATGATACTATGTGGAATGCTACTAGAAGAATGGCAGAGGCAATTGCAGAAGGCATTAGAGCAGTAGATAAAGATGTAAGTATAAAATTATTTAATGCTGCCAATTCAGATAAAAATGACATAATTACAGAATTATTTAAATCAAAAGCAATATTATTTGGCTCTTCAACAGTAAACAAGAGTATAATGCATGCAACAGGTGGGATACTTGATATGATAAAAGGTATAGGATTTAAAAACAAAAAAGGTGCTGCTTTTGGTTCCTACGGTTGGTCAGGAGAATCTGTAGGTATTTTAGAAGAAAGGTTAAAAGATGCAAAAATAGAAATAGTACAAGAAGGAATAAAAGAACTCTGGAATCCAGATGAGGAATCTATGAATAGATGTATAGAATTTGGTAAGGAATTTGTAGGTAAATTATAATATTAATTATGTAGAAGGCAGGCTAGAAAGGCCTGCCTTTAATAATGCTAAGATTCTAATTTTTAGATTCACTATTAATAATTTTTGTATCTAATATTACTATGCTTTTGTGATTATAGTCAATGAGTTTTTCTTCTTTCATCTTTCTTAACTCCCTAAACAGGGAAGGCCTTTGTATCCCTAATCTTTCAGCTAATTCTTTTTTTGAAATATTCA
>NZ_DATHXO010000362.1:0-1791 GCF_035459645.1 Schnuerera sp. | reverse complement strand
CTCTATACCTTCATAGTTTTTAGATTTTAATTTTGGTAGCATAGTTTTAAAATTACCAGAACATAAAAGGTTTAGAAGGGTGGTTTCTATTACATCATTAAAATGATGCCCTAAAGCTAATTTATTGCAACCTAATTCTTGAGCTTTACCATATAAAGCTCCCCTTCTCATCCTCGCACACATATAACATGGATAATCTTCTGCAATCCTATTGGCTATTTCAAATATTCCTGACTCAAAAATATGAATTGGAATATTTAAATACCTACAATTTTCTATCAAAAGCTCCTTAACGTCAGGATGGTATCCTGGATCCATAGCTATAAACTCTAATTCAAAATCAGAATTTCCATGTTGATATAATTCTTGAAATAACTTAGCCATAAGCAAACTATCTTTGCCACCAGAAATAGCTACTGCAATCTTGTCTCCCTCTTGTATAAGTTCGTATTCTTTTATAGCCTTTACAAACTTACCCCAAATATGTTTTCTATACCTTTTTATTATACTTCTTTCTATTTCAGCCAAAGGCTTTCTATCTTCTGTGGGCACAATAATTTCACAACCAGTTCCTGCTAGTTTGTTTTCTTTCTTAGTCAATTTAATCACTCCAAATTCATAATCTTTTAATATTATATCATTCTATATATGGATTTCCATATCGTTTTTTAATATAATGTTCCTATTAACTTTAATGTATATGGGTATATATAGGATATATTTATTCATAAGGAGGTATCAAATTGGCAAAAGAAATATTAAGATTAGTAATATATAGTGCAGAAAATGCTTTTATACAAGTTACTGTATTTGTAGGAGCAGTTTTACTATTGTTTGGCTATATAGACTATAAATATTCAGGAAAATTTGTAAAAAAAATTGAAGAATCTAAAAAAACACAACCTATTATAGGCTCTCTTTTAGGATTAACCCCAGGATGCGGTGGTGCCATATTTGTCGTTCCTTTATTTCCCAAAGGAACTGTAAGTTTTGGTACCATAGTAGCAACTTTAATTGCTACTATGGGAGATTCTGCTTTTGTATTAATGTCCGTTATGCCTTTGAAATATATTCTAGTGAGTATTATCTCATTTATAGTAGCCATTATAACAGGATATATAGTAGACTATTTTAATTTCGGAGATCCTTTATTAGAAAATATTAATAAAAAAAGAAGAGGTAAAAAAGAACTAAAGTCTTTTCATAAAAATATAGACCATTCAATACAAAATGTTATGCTTAATAAGCCTGAATCTAATATAGATTCTATACCCCATATTGGACACCAAGAAGGGGATGAAATAGACCTTATCCTTCACCATACTATTAAAGGTCACCAAAAATTAGATACCATCGGCTATAAGTTTACTCATAATGGATATATTGCATATTGGATAATCATAGGTATAGGATTGATATTCGGAATTCTAGATTTGTTTCAAGTAGACTTAAACGAAATGATTATACCTAATTTAGGTACTATAATGGGAGTCATAGGAACAGGGCTATCAATTGCAATGATGATAGCAGGTAAAAAATTCATTCAAGATGATACTCACGAAGAAACTGAATTAAAAGCTTTATATTTAAAGGAAACTTTAATACACAATGCACAAGAAACAGCATTTATAGCTACATGGGTCTTTTTAGCTTACCTAGCTTATGAGTTATTCATTCTAGGATTAGGCTCAGGTAATTATACTGCTGGAGAAGCAATAGTTACATCTGTTTTATCTAAAACAGGTCTTTCAGCTGTAATATTAGGAGCCCTCTTAGGGATTATTCCTGGAT
>NZ_DATHXO010000361.1:0-2337 GCF_035459645.1 Schnuerera sp. | reverse complement strand
ACCACTGATATAATTCACCAAGTTGATTCCATTTAAATCCATCCGATGGTGTCTTTACTTGAAGCCCCTTTCTTTCATCTTCTTCCCATTTAAGTACTAAGGTTGTCCATCCCACCTGATAAGCAAGATTTTCTGCTGGAGTTCTATCAACTTCATCAACTCTCTTATCTTTTAAGTTTTCTGGAATATTATCAAATTCTGAAATATATTTCTCAAATGTTTTATTTATTTCAGTTTTGAGTTCTTCTTTATTTTCGTATGCTCGCAAAAAATCACCTCCATAAATTCTAATTTAGCGTTAATCATAACTTCTAACGCTTGGAATCACTGTCTCGTAAGCAGTGATTTTTTCTTATCACTCCAAAAATATTTCTATTTTCAAAAAGGGTTTTCGCCTCTTTATCTCGAATAATATAAGTACGACCAAATATTATATTAAGGAGGCGAAGCCCTTGTATGAACGTCAATTAATCTTTAATAATATTGATTTATTTGCATCTAATAGTAAAACAAAGTTTTATGAAAAAATCTTTGATGTCATTGATTTATCTAAATTCCCAAAGTATCATACATCTAAGTTTGGCCCTACTGGTTACAGTCTTCATGCTCTTTTTAGATCTTTTATTGTTATGAAAACTGAAAAACTGGCTAAGATTACCGAACTACTTAGTTTTCTTGATACTAATCCATATATTGCATATTTATGTGGTTTTGAACCTTTTAAACCTTTACCTTCTTATTCTGTCTTTCAAAGATTTATTAAGAATTTAGATAATGAACTCTTAAAAGAGGTCATGGAATCCCAGGTATTAAGACTCAATGAACTTGAGTTTATAGATAATTCTTTTGTTTCGTGTGATGGAACTCCTGTATTTGCCAACACTAAACAAAATAATGCTAAATCTTTTGCTAGTAATAAATTTAGTAAAGATAATCCCCCTAAATCAGACCCAGACTGTAAGCTAGGAGTCCATACTGCGTCTAATTCCCATAATGAAAAGAAGTATGAGTTTTATTGGGGCTATCAAAATATTGTTCTTACAGATGCTATCTCTGGCCTACCTATTGCTGAAAAGACAACTACTGCTAATGTTTCTGAATCATCTATTGTTATTGATTTCTTAAAAGAAACTAATAAATGGTTTTCTCTTAAAGAAACCTATTTCATTGGTGATAAAGCATATGATACTAAGGAAATTTACAATTATATTAGATACGACCTTAAAGGTCATGCATTTATCCCAATTAACCCCCGCAACACCAAGAAAAAAAAGATGTTAAATGATACTAATATCATTTGTGAAGCAGGCCTTGCTATGCACAAGGATGGAAAACAATACTTTGACTCTTATATTAAACAAAAGTTTTGTTGTCCTTTTAGAACTAAGAAAGATGATTCTTTATGCCCTTGTAAGCATCCTAAATACTTTAATGGCAAGAAAAACCGTGGCTGTACCAGATATATTTCAATTGGTACTGATTATCGAGCTTCTATAAATCGTGAATCAATCTTTTTTAAAAAAATCTATGCCTTAAGGACAGAGTCTGAAAGATACAATTCAAGATGGAAAAACCTAAACCTTGAAAAACCTACAGTACGAAATATTAATTCTATTACCAATTTAAATACTTTAGGTCATATTACACTTTTATCTCTAGCCCTTGCAGCTATTGCTGATAACCAGAAAGATAAAATCAGATCTTTGTCTAAGTTTAAAAGAGCTTCATAATTAAACTAGATATTATCTTTTAATTTTTATCATATTTTGGGGTTAAAGTGTTAACCCTAGCTTTGCTGTGTCTTTTTCAACTTGCTCTACTTTTAAATTTTTAATTTCCTAGATAAAATGATGGTTTTTTTATTTTTCTAGCCTAGAATATATTTAATTTCAATTTTAGATTTTTTTATATTCAAATTTTATTAATTATGCTTATATCTTTATAACAGAAACAACGAACAGAAACAACGGTGCCAGGCACTTAACTTAATAACTTATTAAATATTCAGAAAATTACATTGAAAATGATTGAGGATATAGTAATGAGAGATTTCTTGGATGCTATCTTTTTTTATTATGTTGTACATTGTACAAGAGCCAAGTTTAGCGACTTATTTAAGGGATTAAAATATTTGAAATACTTTAATAGCTTTTGTATTGAATAGAGTAATAATTTAACAGTCAACGGTGCCAGGCACTTAACTTATTGGGAGAAAGCTGGACTAATGTATGATTCTACAGTTGGTTATGCTGAACGTGAAGGATTTAGGTGTGGAATATGCTATCCGTTTAAGCCCTTAGACATAGATGAAGATAGAGTTTTAAATGTAGAAGAAAT
>NZ_DATHXO010000360.1:0-8716 GCF_035459645.1 Schnuerera sp. | reverse complement strand
TAAAACATCTACATCATACCCTTGTATATCTCCAATATAATAGATGCCTAATTTATTTAATTCTCTTTCCATCTTTGGTCCAACACCCCACAATTTAGACACTGATAGTGGTTTTAAAAATTCCATTGCCTCTCCTTTTTTAATTACTGTTAATCCATTCGGTTTCTTTATATCTGATGCTAATTTTGCCAAAAATTTATTATATGATATCCCAATAGAAGCAGTAAGTTTAAGTTCTTTTTGAATATCATTTTTAATTCTTTTAGCTATAAAAACAGCTTCTTGACCTGTTACATCTAGAAATGCTTCATCTATAGAAATAGGCTCAATTTTTGATGAATATCTATTAAATATTTTGTGAATTTCTTTAGAAACACTCTTATATTTTTTCATATCTACAGGTAGATAGATACCTTTCGGACATAATCTTTTGGCAACTTTTATTGGCATAGCAGAATGGATTCCATATTTTCTAGCCTCATACGATGCAGTGGATACAACCCCTCTACTACGAACTCCACCTACTATAACAGGTTTACCTAGTAAACTAGGATTGTCTCTTTGTTCAACCGATGCATAAAAAGCATCCATATCTATATGAATTATAGATCTATCATTCATATATATCATCCTTATCATGTTTATTAAGTCTATTTTACCATAAACTTAGTAAATTCAAAAAAATCATATACATAACGTATATGATTTTTTGTTTATATTGTTTTATGGTGCAGGAGAAGGGACTCGAACCCTCATGGTATAATTACCATATGCCCCTCAAACATACGTGTCTACCAGTTCCACCACCCCTGCAATTTAATATTGTTATCATCTTATTAAAAATAAAATCCTACTTTTTATCAACTACTTCTTCCTGGAATTCTTTAGGAATATACCATTTTTCAATATTTCTATATATATTATAAAAGGTAGGGTCAACATCCCCTTTGATTTTTTTATCCATTAACAAAGCATTGTTCCTAAAAAACAAACTTACATAAGGCAAATCTTGAGTAATTATAGATTGAAGTTTTTCATATTTTTTTAGTTTTGCATCTCTACCATTAGCCATATATGCTTCTAATAAAGCTTTGTCCATAGCCTCATTGTTATATCTAATAATATTAGTTCCTGATTTAATTTGACTAGAATGAAAGGCAAAGGATAATTCTGGTATTGCTGAGAGACGCCATCCTAATAATACAATATCATAATCTCCTTTTAATATTTTACTATTTATCTTTTCCCATTGATTTTCTACCATTTCTTCTGTTAGATTGTCTGGTATATTCTCTGGATAATCTTTTATGATTCGGATTCCTAATTTGTTCAAATCCTCATAAATCATATCTGCTACCTTTAACCTTAGCGGATTATAGGAATTGGTTGTTAGTCTTAAAGTAACCTTATTCCCATTTTCATCTTCATAATATCCATCTCCATTTATATCTTTCCAACCTAGCTTATTCAACTCTTCCCGAGCTTTTGATAAATTATATCCATAGATATTAGCTTCGCTAGATATTAACCAGGAATTCGGATGGATTGGTAAATCTATTTGGGTAGCATGCCCTAAAAATACCTTCACAATTATTGACTGTCTGTCTATACCATAAGCCATAGCTTTTCTTAACCTATGTCCTTTTTCATTATTAAAAATTGGGTTAGAAAAATTAAATCCTATAAAATCATAATTTTGTGATACAAACTCAACTATACTAACTCTATTGTTTTGATCGAATTTTTCCCAATCTATTCCTAATGCAGTAGTTAGATCTATTTGTCCAACTTCAAAGGCTGTTAAAGCCAATTCATCATCTTCTAATACTTTCCCATAAACCCGGTCTATATAGGGTCTACCTTCCATATAGTTTTGATAATATTCTAAATGGATTTCTTTATACTTATTATAATTTACAAACTTATAAGGGCCTGTCCCAATTGGAGTATAGTCATCCATACTTAATGCTCTTATATATGAGTTTTTGTCCTCCTTGTCAATAACAAATCTATGTTTGGGTACAATTGGGAATATCAATGCCTCCAAACTGTTGCTAAAATATGTATCAAATTTTATGTCTAAATTATATTCATCAATTATATTCACATCTATAATTCTATTTATATTAGATGAATAGAATTTCCCAATGGTAGAATCCCACATTTTTTTATAGGTAATATTCTCGTCTCCATATTTAATTGCATTTATAGTAAAAGCTACATCTTCTGCAGTAAATTTTTCTCCATCATGCCAAAAAACATTATCTTTCAATTCAATGCTTATTGTTCCATCATCTTTAACTAAATAATCTTTAGCTAATTGATTTTCTATATTAAATTCTCTATCTAATTCAAATAAACTTTCAAATACAAGTTTACTAAAATAATAATAGCTAATATTTTCATTAACTAGAGGGTTTAATGTGCTTAAAGTAGTTAATGGCAGTACTAACTGGCCTCCATACCCTGCTTCATGTTCTTCAACATTGGTAGTATTGGTTTCAAAGGCCTCCGATGTGTTATTTGCTTCTTCTTTGTCACATCCTACCAAAATAAAAAAGACTACTATAATTAAAAGTTTAGTTAATATCTTTTTACATTTCAAAGCATATTCCCCCTTTAGTTACTTATACACTACTAAATTTTTAATTACTTTTTTAAAACTATGAATTAAAGCAATTAAATTATTTTCTCCATAAAAAGATGGTTTATCAAATTGAGTCTTATATACGATTCTATAAATCTTTAAATTTTTTTCTACCTTTTGGATATACTCTTCAGTTTCTTTAAAAGGAACTTTGTTTAAAGTTATTCCGTCCTTAGAATATTCTACATTCTTTAGCCATTTAGTTACATTTCCACTTCCACCATTGTAGGCAGCTAAAATTAATTGTAGATTATTGTTAAATTCATCAGAGAGAACTTTTAAGTACCAAGTACCGATTTTAATATTAACTTCTGGCTCAAACAATTTTTCTAAGTTGAAATCATTTATCTCCAATGTTTCAGCAGCCCATTGTCCTGTAACAGGTGCTATTTGCATAAGTCCTCTTGCTTCCTTAGAAGATAAAGCTTCCTTATCATACCTGCTTTCTACATTAATAATTGCTGCTACTAAATAAGGATCTACATTGTATTCATCTGAATATTTATTAATTAAATCTACGTATCCTAAAGGATAACTAATTTTTACATATACATATACTGCTATAACAATAAAAGCAAAGATTGTAATGATAGAGATGGTGCTTTTTAACATTTTTTTAATTATCCATGTCAAATTAAACCCTCCAGAGAATCATCTTAATTTATCTACTATATTTTTCACTTGTTCTTCTAAAGTTTCTAGGTCTTTTCTATTATCAATAATCCTAGTGGCATATTCTCTTTTTAATTCAATAGGTATTTGGGCTCTAATTTTTTTAATTGCTTCATCTTTGCTAATTAAGTCCCTTTTAATAAGCCTATCTAGTTGGGTAGATTCATCTACATAAACTAACCATATTTCATCAAATGTAATTTCATATTCATTTAATTTATCCATTTCCTCTATTAGCAGAGGCACATCAACAAAAATAATACTTTCATTTCTATATTTGTTAATCAAATCTTTTATACTTTCTAATACAAAGGAATGCACTATATTGTTAAGCTTTTCCCGCAATATACTATCCTCAAAAATTAACCTTCCAAGTTTTTTTCTATTTATATTACAATTTTCATCTAAAATATCTTTACCAAAAACATCAATTATTTTTTGATAACCGGGTTTGCCTATTTTTACTACATCTTTTGCTATTTTATCAGCATCTATTACTTTATAACCCATATTATCAATAATACCTGATACAGTAGATTTTCCTGTAGCGATACCGCCAGTTACCCCAATAATCTTTATTCTATTTTGATTCATACCAATTTTCTCCAATTTTTAAATCTACTTTTAACGGAATATCTAGCTTTATGGAGTTTTCCATAACATCCTTAATTATATTCTTGACCTCATCTATTTCATCTTTATGAGCTTCAACAATAAGCTCATCATGAACCTGTAATATTAATTTAGATTTTAATTTTCTCTTTTTTAACTCTTTGAATACTTTTACCATTGCTACCTTTATTATATCGGCTGCGCTTCCTTGTATAGGTGTATTCATAGCAATTCTTTCTCCAAAAGATCTTACATTATAATTTCTAGATTTGAGTTCTGGAATATATCTTCTCCTATTCAATATAGTCTCTACATAACCTTTTTCTTTTCCAATTTTTATAATATCATCCATGTATTTTTTAACCATTTCATAATTTTTTAAATAATTGTCTATATACTCTTTGGCTTCTTTTCTTGAAATATTTAAATCCTTTGAAAGACCATAATCACTTATACCATAAACAATACCAAAATTTACTGCTTTTGCTCTATTCCTCATTAAAGGAGTTACTTCATCCTTTGGAATATGAAATACTTCTGAAGCAGTTTTTGTATGAATATCTTCATCGTGATAAAAAGCTTCCATCAATTTTGAATCCTTGGATATATGCGCTAACACTCTTAGTTCAATTTGCGAATAATCTGCATCTACTAATTTATAGTTGTCGTTTCCAACTACAAAGGCTTTCCGTATTTTCCTACCTTCTTCAGTTTTAATAGGTATATTTTGTAAGTTGGGTTCTGTACTGCTAATCCTACCAGTATTAGTAACAGTTTGATTAAAACTAGAATGTATTTTATTGGTCTCTAAGTCTACTACATTTATTAGACCATCTATATATGTGGATTTTAATTTTACCATCTGTCTATATTTTAGTATTTTTTCTATTATTTCATGTTGTCCCTTTAATTTATCAAGAACTTCTGCATCTGTTGAGTATCCTGTTTTTGTCTTTTTTATTACTGGTAAATTTAACTCATCAAATAATATTTCTCCCATTTGCTTTGGAGAATTGATATTGAATTCTTTCCCAGCCAAATCATATATTTCTTTAGTTAAACTATCAAGTTTTTCTTGGAATTCATCTCCTAATTGGTTTAATACATCTAAATTTACATTGAATCCATAATATTCCATATGAGCTAATACTTCAACCAAAGGTAATTCAACTTCATAATATAATTTAGCCATTTTTTGTTCTTCTATCAATTGATTGATTGGTTCTTTTACTCCATGAGCTATATCTAATATGGAGGCAATATATTCTGCTCTTGTATTAATAGACAAATCTTTAAAAGTTTTTTTCTTCTTTCCTTTACCTAATATTTCTTCTAAATCTTTTCCACGAATCTTTAAATATTCTTTGCCTAATTCATTGATATTATAATTAGACTGAGCAGGATTTAATAAATATTGTCCTATCATAGTATCAAAGGCAATATTTTTAATATCCATATTGAGTCTAAGTAAAGCATATATATCCATTTTCATCATATGCCCATATTTTTCAATTTTCTCAGATTCAAAGTACTTTTTAAATTTATCTTTAAATAATTGGATGTCATTTTCGATATAATCTACATAATATGCTGTATCGTCTCCAATTTTTATTCCTATTCCAATTATTTGACTATTAATATAATGTTCTTCTTCAAACACAAATTTAAAGCAAAAGCTTTTTTCCTTTTCTATCTTCTCTATTATTGAATTATAATTATTCTCTTTGACTATTATATACTTTGTTTCATAGTTTAAATCTTCTTTTTCTATTTTGTCACTAGGCAATTTTGATAATAGGCTATTAAATTCAAGGGCTTCATATATATTTTTCAATTCATCCCAATTAGGTTCCTCTATTTTTAACTCCTCAAAAGTAAATTTAATAGGAGCATTTCTTATTATTTCACCTAAAGTTTTACTAATCATTGCAGTGTTTTTATTTTCTATTAAAGATTCTTTAGTCTTTTTTCCTCCTACCTTATCTATATTATCATATAGGTTTTCCATAGTACCAAATTGTTTTAATAATTTTATGCCAGTTTTTTCCCCTATACCTGGTACTCCAGGGATATTGTCTGATTTATCTCCCATAAGCCCTTTTAAATCAATAAATTGCTCTGGAGTTATCCCATATTTTTCTATTATTTTTTCTTTATCAAATTCCTCTAGTTCGGTAATTCCTTTTCTAGTTATTAAAACCTTCGTATTATCTGAAGCTAATTGTAAATAATCCTTGTCTCCAGTTACCAATATAACTTCCATTCCCTTGTCTTCACCAGCTTTAGATAGAGTACCAGCTATGTCGTCTGCCTCATATTCATCTAATTCTAATTGAGCTATTTTCATAGCTGCAAGTATTTCCTTTAATATTGGAAATTGTTGAGACAGTTCATTAGGAGTTGATTGCCTATTTGCTTTGTAAAGATCAAAAGTTTTATGTCTAAATGTAGGTCCTTTTTTATCAAATGCCACACATATATAATCTGTAGGATATTCATCTTTGATTCTATATAGCATGGTTAAAAATCCATAAACGCCATTTGTATATATGCCATCCTTAGTTGACAGTAAAGGAAGAGCATAAAAAGCTCTATGGATTAAACTATTACCATCTATGACTATTAATTTTTTTCTTTGTTCATTTTTCACAAAATCACTCCTCATATATTTCTTGAATACGATAAAACCTTAATCTTTTATTATAACTAGTATACCTTAAATATATATATCAGTAAATATTCATAAAAAATAAGTTCTTGATTGTTTTATTAATTTATGTTATCATGTTTCTTGTAATAAGTTAGGCCGGTGTGTTGGAACTGGCAGACGAGACGGACTCAAAATCCGTTGCCTTCCGAGGCGTGTGGGTTCGAGTCCCACCACCGGCACCAGTGCTTATAAAGGTTTAAGCTATAAAGCTTAAGCCTTTTTTAATTTCCATCCCATTGGCCCCGTATTTAAAAATAATCTTAAGTTTTTAATCCTTGTTTATTTCACTAATTAATATTATATAAATTATATCCTATTTTTTCTAATTTCCAATATAAGTATTATTGATGATTGGTTTAAGTAAATACAATCTATTTAACAAATAGACATTAGGTTTATATTTTACCCCCTTGGGTATACCATATATAGTACATTTTAAGGAGTGATAATATGACTAGTATTAAAATCTTTTCAGATTTTGCATGTCCTTTTTGTTATATTGGATTTGCTATAGCAGAAAAATTAAAAAAAGAAAATTCTGATATCCATATTGAATGGATCCCTTATGAATTAGATCCAGATCTTCCCATTGGAGGAGAAGATTTAACAGACCACATTCCACAAAAACAGATAGCTATGAGTTATAGAAGAATTGAAAGATTAGGCTCCGAATATAATTTAGTATACAATAACAAAACTAAAAAATTCAATACCCACCGACTACATAAAGCAGCATTATTTGCAAAAGATGAAGGAAAATACTACGAATTTGCTAAAGAAGCTTTTAAAACTATATTTGAATATGGCAAAAATGTAGGTGAACCTGTAATTGTTAATGAAATAGGATTATCAGCTGGAATCAATATAACTGAAATGAATAGATGTATTGATGGTCACTTTTATAATGAGAAAATGGAAGATGCAAAAAAATTGTGGTCTATATACGAAATAGAATCTGTTCCTACATTTATTGTAGATGAAAATAAAAAAGTAACATTACTAAAGGATTATGAGAGATTTAAAAAAGATTTGTTGGATTAAATAATTAACTGTATTTATGGGTATTAATTATATATGATAAAGTATAATTAATAAGAGGTGAATTTTATGTCCAACAAGAAAACTGATCTTCACAAGAAAAATCATGAAGATGATATTGAAATGGCTCTTTTGAAAACTGTATATAATAGTGTTGAGTTGAACTTCATTGAAAATTTATTAGATGAAAATAATATCCCATATATCCTTAAAGACCAAGGAAGTGGAGGATATATGAGAATTTATAGTGGCTTTTCAATTTATGGAACTGATATTTTTGTAGAAGAATCAATGTTTGAAAAGGCTAAATCTATTATTGATGAATTTCCCTTGAATGAATAGATAAATTAAGAGGTGTATTAATGGTTGTTTTTGTTGATGCCGATGGCTGCCCAGTAGTTGATATTGCAATAAGAATTGCAAAAGAAAATAATATTAAAATAGTAATAGTTAAAAATTACGCAGTAGAATTAAACGACCCCTATGCTGAAATCGTGACTGTAGATATATCTAACGACAGTGCTGATTATTATATAGTTAATAAAATTAAATCCGGTGATATATTAATTACCCAGGACTATGGCCTGGCAGCAATGGGATTAGCAAAAAATGCTTATTGTATTAATCAAAATGGATTATTAATTACAGATAATAATATAGATGAAATATTAAATAGAAGACATATTCACCAAACCTTACGAAGAAAACAGAATATCTATACTAAATTTAAAAAAAGAAATCCTCAAGCTGATGAGGATTTTCAAAAGAGTTTGAAAAAACTTATTTTATCAATTTCTTGATGCAGCTTATACATCATATATTACAGTAATTTTTCTGCTGAGTAATTAATACCAATAGCTCCTAAAGGTGCTGTAATAAGTATAGATAGTACCGCTATAGCCAAGATAAGTTCTCCAGACTCTACCCCTATAGATAATGGAACTGCACCCATTGCAGCTTGAACAGTTGCTTTTGGCGTATAGGATATTATACAAAATAGTCTTTCTTTCCAATTTAAATTTGTCTTTAATGTGGAA
>NZ_DATHXO010000359.1:0-1638 GCF_035459645.1 Schnuerera sp. | reverse complement strand
CTAGATTTTTATAATGATAAACATTGAAAAATAAACATCATAGATTATCCAAAATATTTTGAATCTTCATTGTCTATATTATACCCACAAAAAAATTCTTATAACGTATGCTAATAATACTAAGTTATTTCATTACTTTTTATAACGTAAAGAAACCACCTATTATTCGGTGGTTTCAAATTATAATCCATTGATTTTATACATAATTTCTTCATTATAACTTGTCAATATTCTCATATGCCTATTTAACAACCTATTTACCTCATCGCACAGTGTCTACTAAGAGCAGGTGTTCTTTGTTACCTGTGCTTGATTTATAAATCTTTCTAATTCTATAACAAATTCCTTTCCAATGTCTCCATCACGATAATTGGTAGGTACATATATTGTTTTAAGATTAATTTCTAGTTTTGATGCTAGTTCTGGCACCTATTCTCTTTTTTATGCTTGGTTTTCTTATTCCAAATTTCATTATATCCATCTTTTTTTGAGATATAAGTTCATTTGCATAATATTGTATTGCATAATATTTAAGTTTGTTTTAATATAGTCTGTTTTAAGCACCATCATGGCACATGTAAGTTTTATTATTTTAATCATTGCTGCCTTCCCACCAATTAGCTTCCCCTAGTTTGAAATCATAGTCTATGTATAGATTATTGCCATCTTCCGTTCTTGCGGTTACTTCTAAAGTCAGTATTTCATAATCATCTGATTCTTGAGTTTCAGGACCAAAAGATTCAAATTTTGGTGATGTTTCTCCTGGCATAACTGTATCGTAAGTACTTAGATATGTTGTATCATTCTTATCCTTTAATAACACTTTAGCTGAATAACCTGTAATAGGGTATTTTGAATTATTTGTAAAAGTTGCTTCCATATATACATTTCCAATACTGTCAGGCTCTAATATTGTTATATCTAGCATAATATCGTCAGGATGAATAGGTATTTCTTCAGCTGCTACGTCTTCAATTTCTTCTGATTTATCTTCTTCTATCTCATCGTTTACATTTTCTTTAGTATTGGTTTCTGGTCTTTCTTCAATTTTACCACTATTACACCCTACTAAAGTTATAGAGATGATTAATATAAACATAAGTATAATTTTTTTCACATAATCCCTCCTTAAAAACTTTATTTTACTAGTTATATTAGACTATCTATATCCTCCACTTGATTTGCTTTATATTTTATAACTCCAATAGTTAACATTATAGAAGCTATTATAAAAAGATATAAACCAGTTCCAGCTGCGTTTACAGTACTACCAAATAAATCTACATTTTTTGTATTAAGAAATACTATACCGCTAATAACTGAAAGTATACTACATATTAAGCCTATTAGTTTATTCATTTTAACTCCCTTTAATAATTTAAAAATTGGATATATGTATAATACTAAAAATATATATCCTTGCTGTTGAAATCCTGAAGCCCTGACTATCCCAGCATCTACCCAACTCATGAATAATGATAAAATTGCTATGATAGCAGAAATAAATATAAGTTTTCCTCCAAAACTCCATTCTTTAAAATTTATTTTCATTCCTCATCCCCCTCAAAAATGTATTATCTTACTTTACTATTTCATTCCTCAAGTGCATCTGGATATGTTACTAAATTAATTTCATCC
>NZ_DATHXO010000358.1:0-6501 GCF_035459645.1 Schnuerera sp. | reverse complement strand
ATATTATTTCCTGTCCCTTGAATATATTTTACAAAACTGCCTTGTCCTGTAGTTACAGTGCTTTGATGGGAATATGTAGGATTTATAATTTCAGCAGTTAGCAAAACTTTATCATCTTCTAGATCTAACCCTATAATCAATGAAAGACCTAATTCATTTAGCTCTCTAGCATTCCAGCAACCCGTTAATACCACCAGTAATAAAATTAGCTCTATAAAAACCAATTTCTTTCTCATGATTTCAATCCTTCCTTGGAGGTTTCTGCCTTTTAATATTTCTTTTTTCTATAGATTTTGGTCTATAGACAAAACTTTGGATTGGGAATCTTATTACAGAATCCTTAAGACCTTCCTTATCCATAGGAGCGATGGGCGAACCAAAAGGAATACCAAAAGATTCTAAAGAAATTATTTGGACTAAATATATTGCTAATCCACAAGTTGTTCCATATAGTCCTAAAAAACTACCCAAAAATAAAATGAAAATTCTATATAAAATCATTCCTTGTACTAAAGCTGGTACAACAAATTCAGAGATAGCTGTAATAGCAATTACTATTACCGTTGGAGCGCTTACTATTCCAGCTTGTACTGCAGCCTGCCCTAAGACTAATGTTCCAACAATACTCACAGTTGTGCCAATAGATTTAGGGAGACGTATTCCAGATTCTTTAGTTAGTTCTAAGGTCAAAACCATTAAGAAGGTTTCTATCGCTACAGGAAGGGGAACCCCTTCCCTAGCCCCCATCATAGTTATTAATAATACAGTAGGTATCATCTCTTGATGATAAAGTTGTAAAGCCACATATATTCCTGGAGAAAATACACTTATTATTAAAGCTACTACCCTTAAAAACCTTAAAAAAGAACCATAATAATTCCTTAAGTAATAGTCTTCACTCGTCATAATTCCTTCTACAAATAATCTTGGGACTGTCAAAACATGGGGAGTACCATCACAAAGAATGGCAACTCTTCCTTCTAATATTTTAGCTGCTACAACATCTGGCTTTTCACTATTTTCAATAGTTGATATAATTGAATTGGTATTATCCTCAATTAATTGTTCAATATACCCACTTTCTAATACAGCATCTATATCAATCTTCTTTAATCTTTTTCTTACTTCTTCTAGTACTTTTTTATTAACTATTCCATGTAGATATGTGATACTTACCTTTGTTCTAGACTGTGTCCCTAGCGTATAGTCTTCAAAGACTAAATTATTCGTTCTAAGTTTTCGTCTTAATAAAGATTTATTTACAAATATATCTTCAATAAAACCTTCCTTTGGTCCTCTTACTACCGATTCAGAATTAGGTTCTTCTACAGACCTTTTTTCCCATTTGCTTAATTCTATGGTATAGGATGATGGCAAATTTTCTACAAATATAGCTACTCTCCCTAACAATATCTCCTCTATCATCTTCTCTAGACAATCTATTTCTTTTACCTTTGAAGAAAAAATTACTCTATTAATTTCTTTTTTGTTATTTAAATCCAGTATCAATGGTTTTAATACATCTCTATCTAATAAATCTCTATCAATGAAACCCTCTATATAACAAACCATCATCTTAATATTTGAATTAGTTTCAAATTCGAATGCAACAAAATCTGATGTATTATGAAAATAGTTTATTATTTCTTGTTTGATTAAAGGAATCTTTTTAGGTATCATATATTTCTCCTTTTTATAATGCTTCTTCTTAGTATTACCGAATTATGTAATATTTATTATGTTACATAAAAAAATAACCCTATTATTTAAGGGTTATTTTTCTACTACCTGGTTTAATAATTGGAACATTCGCTTTACATAAAGGACATTCTTCTTTTTCATAAGTATTTATATTTAACTGTACTCCACTGTAAATTGGGTATTTTAGGTCTTCCTTACTTCTATCTACTATACAAGCTATCCCGATAACTTCTCCTCCTTGTTCTTCCACTGCTTTTATTGCTTCATAAGAAGATTTCCCTGTAGTTACAACATCCTCCGCTATTAATACCTTTTGCTTTTTTTCTATGGTGAAACCTCTTCTAAATTTCATGACTTTATCTTCTCTCTCAACAAAAATACCAGGTTTCCTCATTTGCCGTGCTAGTTCATAGCTTACTATTATTCCTCCCATGGCAGGACCTACTACTATATCAAAATCAATATCTTTCAATTTTTCTATTATCAACTTGACTGCTTTTTCAGCTTTATCAGGATACATCAATAGTTTGGCACATTGAACATATCCATCACTATGTTTTCCTGATGATAACAAAAAATGACCTTCTAGTAAAGCACCAGTTTCCTTTAGCATCTTAGTTAGCATATTAGATCAACCCCCTTATTTCTTCTAAGGAATTTATTTTTTCGTTAATCATAAATTCTTCAATCCCATGAATTACATCTAATGTTGTATTAGGATTTATAAAATTAGCACTACCTATTTGCACCGCCCAGGCTCCTGCCATAATATACTCAATAACATCCTTATAATCCATTATCCCACCAATGGCTAATATAGGTACATTAACAGCTTTTGATACTTCATATACCATTCTTAATGCAATAGGTTTGATACAAGGACCAGATAGCCCAGCTATAATATTATTAAATACTGGTTTTCTTTTTATTATGTCTATTGCCATACCACTAAAAGTATTTACAAGGGATAAACCATCTGCTCCTGCCTTTACACAAGATTCGGCCATTTGCACTATATTTTCAGCATTTGGAGATAGTTTTACAATTAAAGGTTTTTCGCAAACCTTTCTTACTTCAGAAACTACCTTGAAAGCAGTTTCTGATTTTATGCCAAAAGCCATACCCCCCTCTTTTACATTTGGACAAGATATATTTAACTCTATTATATCTACATTGGTTTGATTTAGTTTTTCAATGGCTTTTAAATATTCATCAAGGGTATTGCCTCCTACATTGGCTAAAATTATGGTATTCTGTTTTTTCATAAAGGGCAATTCTTCTTTTATAAAATCATCTATTCCTGGATTCTGAAGACCTATACTGTTTAATAAACCACCTGTTGTTTCATATGTTCTAATACCTGGATTTCCTTCTTTTTTTTCTAAAGTTAGACCTTTAGAACTAATCCCTCCTAATTTTGATAAGGGAAAATATTCTGCGTATTCTCTACCAAATCCAAAAGTTCCAGAAGCTGCAATCACTGGGTTTTTAAATTCTATCCCACAAATATTTACCTTCGTATCAATCATCGAATAGAACCTCCTTTCCAGAAAATACGGGTCCCTCTTTACATACCCTCTTTATTCCAAAAATAGTTTTAATAGTACATCCTAAACAAGCTCCTATTCCACAGGCCATTCTTTTTTCCATAGACATATATACTTCTGCCTTATCGTTGCACATTTTCAATACTTCCTTCATCATTGGTAAAGGACCACAGGTAAAAAGTATATCATATTTTTCAGGTTGAAAAATTTCAGTTATAAAACCTTTGTATCCAACTGAACCATTCTCTGTTGATATCCATATATTATTTACATATTTTTTTACTTTTTCCAAGCAATAGACTTCATTTCTAAATCCAGAATAAAAATCTATTTTAGTATTTAAGGATTTTGCAAGGTATATCATAGGTGCTATGCCTATCCCTCCAGAAATAATAGCTATTTTCCCTGTTGAATTTAAGTCGAACCCTGTTCCTAATGGACCAAGTAATTCTAAGGTATCCCCTGGTTTCAATTTAGATATTATATGGGTTCCCTTTCCCTTCACTTCATATAAAAAGGTAATAATACCATCTTCTAAATCAGATATGCTAATAGGCCTAGATAAGAATGGGTCTAATGCCTCCCAGCCTCTAACCATATAGAATTGTCCAGGTTTCCCTTTGAAGCTAGATATACTTTGAGAGCCTTCGAGAGTAGAGTTTGTGCTGCTAGCCTCAGGAAAACAAAGAGAAAGCTTTATTTCATAGATATTAGAAGCTACCTGAATATTAGACTTAATTGTTCCTTGCCTATATCCTGATTTCACTTTGAATATCCTCCTTCATAGATGACACTGTTTTTCTTGCATATTTATCAAAATTTTCAGCACCATCTTCATATCTTTTATAAGCTGTAATAATCCCTCTAGATGAATTGACTATACCACCATTCCCTTTGTTTAGATAAAGTGCTACATCCTTTCCCTTTCCTCCTTGATGCCCATAACCAGGGATTAAGAAAAACATATTTTTATATCTTTCCCTAATTTCTTTTGCTTCATCTATATGAGTTCCTCCTACTACTGCCCCTAAGGAACTATATCCACAATTGCCTAAATATTTAGATGCTATATCATTTAATTTATCTCCTACATGGTAGTATAGGTGTTCACTACCAATTGTGCTTACACTATTCTGACATTCTATTTTGTCATTCTGAACTTCGTGAAGAATCTTGTTTTTATGGGCCATAGCTCCGTCCTCTAATCGATTTACCTTTAAATACTGTATATCCTTCGCCCCTTCATTAGAGGTTCTAAGAAGTACAAATATTCCTTTCTTTCCCGATTCTAAATATTTTAAATATGGAGTTATACTATCAAATCCCATATAAGGATTTAAGGTTATAAAATCCGTTTCAAAATCACCTTCAAAATGGGCTTTACCGTACATTTCTGCTGTAGAAGAAATATCTCCTCTTTTTATATCTCCTATAGACAGAGAATCATTAGCCTTTATATATTCTAAAGTCCTTTTATAAGCCATTAGCCCCTGTATACCATAGGATTCATAATAGGCTATCTGTAGCTTATATATAGGTACTATATCCATGGTTTTATCAATTATTTTCTTATTAAATTGGAACAATATCTTATCTATATCTTGATATTTTTTCTTTATCTCTTTTGGAACATAATCTAAATGAGTGTCTAATCCAACACAAACATTCCCCTTTTTCTTCACTTCATTATACAATCTATCAATTATCAACTATTATCCCCCCATTGTATTTAATTTCACCTTTTCTAATGGTAGCGACTACTTTGCCATAAAACTCCATTCCATCAAAAGGCGTGTTTTTCCCTTTAGATATGAATTTATCTTTATCTATAATGACCTTTTCATTTAGATTTATTAGTACTATATCTCCATCATAGCCAGTTTTTATTTTCCCTTTATTAACTCCCATCAGTTTACCAGGAGTTCCAGACATTAGTTGGGATAACCTATTTATGGAGATATTATTTGATTTAACTAAAGATGTATAAGCTATGCTAAAGGAAGTTTCTACCCCTGATATTCCGGGGGCTCCTTTTTCCTTATCTTCTTTTGAATGAGGTGCATGGTCTGTTGCTATAACGTCTACTGTCCCATCTTTAACTCCTTGAATAATGGCTTCTACATCTATTTTTTCCCTTATTGGTGGATTTACTCTATAGTTCTTATTATATAAAGCTATATGATGAGGAGTTACTTCACAAGTAATCTTTAATCCGTCTTTTTTAGCTTTCCTTATTTCTTCTATAGATTCTTTAGTGCTAACATGAGCTAAATGAAGTTTGGCTTCTGTCAATCTAGCTAAATATATGTCTCTAAAAGTCATTATATTTTCAGATAATCTAGTGTTTATTGGGACTATTTCTTCATCTTCTTCATGGGCTATAATAGTCACATTTTTTTCCTTTGCTTTAAGCATTGCCTTAAACATAGTTAAATTCGATTGTATCCCTTTTCCATCATCAGATATGAATTTAACTCGATTATCTACTTGGTCTAAATGGTCGATGGTTATTCCATCAAAGTTTTTTGTTATGGAAAGTGTTTGATGAATATCAATTAAATCCAATTCTTTAGATTTATTAAGGACATATTCTACAATATTCATACTGCTACATATAGGATTTGTATTTGCCATTAGGTTTACAAAAGTATAGCCACCTTTCAAAGCAGCTTTACCTCCTGTATATAGATCTTCCTTATAAGTATAGCCTGGATCTCTAAAATGAACATGCATATCTAGAAAGGAAGGCATGGCCAATAAATTGGTACCATCTATAGATTTACAATCATAATCTAAATTTCTTCCATATTCAGCTATTTCCCCATCTTTTATATATATGTCTCCTTCCATATCCTTAGTCTCATCTACAATTCTGCAATTTTTAATTAGAATATCCATTCTATCCCTCCCAAGTATATATCTGATCACAATATTCACATTTATAAGTTCCATTTTGTTCGTCTATAAGCACAAATTTGTGGATTATATCTCTTTCATTCGAAGTAACACATCTAGGGTTTTTACATTCTATTAGTCCCTCTACTCTTTTAGGTAAAGAGAGATTTATCTTTTCTACTATCTTTTCATTTTCTATTATATTTACAGTTATATTTGGATCTATGAATCCTAACATTGTTAAATCTACATCTATGGCATTTTCAATCTTAATTAAATCCTTTCTACCATATTTTTTACTTGGAGCATTGATAATTAAAGCAACTGTAAAATCTACCTTATCTAATCCTAAATGTTT
>NZ_DATHXO010000357.1:0-5328 GCF_035459645.1 Schnuerera sp. | reverse complement strand
TTGCGGGTATTTTAATAGGTGCTATTAAAAAGGAAAAGGCTATTTTAATGGTAACACATAAAAATGAAATCAAGAAATTAAATATAGATAATATTTTAAAGTTCAAAGTTATAAGTAAATATGGTAGATTTTTTAATTTTTAAAAAGGAGTATCCAATCTTTCGTAGAATTTAAATATAGTAAAGAAATCTATTAAGGGTGATAATATGTCACAAGAGGAACGTAAACGAAAAAGAAAAATAAAAAAAAGATGGAGATTCTTTTGGATCAGCTTAATTTTCATATTCCTTTTTTTTAGATCAGTCCCTTCCTTGTTTGCTACTGCCTTTAAAACAGTTCTGCCAGACAAATATATAATTGAAGATAAAATTGAAACAGAAGCAATTATAATAAGAAGAGAAAGCTTGTACAAAGCTGATGGAGAAGGCACAATAGAAATATATGTAGATCATGGTGATAGAGTTGCTGTAGGAACTAAAGTTGCTAAAATTACATTATTGGACGATACCTCTACATTAAAACAAGAGTTAGAAGAAATTGAAAATAAAATAGAAGTTTTAACAAAGACGAAGTTAGATAGCGAAGGCATAAAAAAGGATGAGGAAAAGTTAAAGGAAAATATTGGCAATATAATCGGTGATATACAAACAAGTATAAACCAAAATGATTATGAAAGAGCTGAAATTTTAAAAGATAAACTGTCCATGTATGATGGCAAACAAAAAGATATTGGAAGAGATGATACTTTAATTAGTCAAAGCCTAGAAAATCTAAATGAAAAGAGAGATAAAGTTAAAAAACAGATAATTAGTAATACAGAAAATTATTTTTCAAAGGAATCTGGTATAGTATCTTTTAAAATAGATGGATATGAAGAAATATATTCCATTAGTCATAAAGATGATTATAAATATTCTGATTTTAAAGAGATAGTCAATAATCAGAGGATAGTATCCAATAATGATACTATTAAAACAGATGAACCAGTTTTTAAGATAATTGATAATTTTCAATGGTATATGATTGTAAAAATTGAAAATATGAAAGATATTTCTTCTTATGAAGAAGGAGATCCCATTTTATTAACAGGAGAAGAGGTAGAAGGTGAACTCAAAGGGTATATTGAAAGGATATCTGACGAGAAAGATAAAGGGTTAATTGTTGTTAGATTTAATACAGATTTTCATAATTATTTTGATAAGAGAGGTTTAGATATTAATATTATAAAATTTAAGTATGATGGATATAGAATTCCAAAGAAAGCTATATTAGAAAAAGATGAAATCAATGGAGTTTATATAAAGGAAATTAGTGGTATAATAAGATTTAGACCTATTGAAATATTAGATGAAGATGATGAATTTGCTTATATTAGTAAAGGGGACAATAATTATAATATTAATATAAAAGGAAGTGATACACCAGTTAGAACGGTTAGAGAATTCGATGAAATCCTTTTAAATACCATTAGCATAAAAGAAGGAATGATAATTAATTGACATCAAGGAGGTAATTACAATTACTATAAAGAACAATTTACTAAATTTAGAAAAAAATATCCATGAAGCCTTAAAGAGATCTGGCAGAGAAGGAGATAAAGTTCAGATAATTGCCGTTACTAAAACGGTAGGAGTAGATAAAATAAATGAAGCTATTGAACTAGGTTTAACGAATATTGGCGAAAATAGGACTCAAGAACTAGTAAAAAAGTTCGATATTATTGGTAATAAGGCGAAATATCACATGATAGGACATTTACAGACCAATAAGGTAAAAACTATTTTTGACAAGATAACCTTAGTTCATTCTCTAGATCGCCCATCTTTAGCAAAAGAGTTGAACAAAAGGGCTAAAAAAAATGGTATAATAATAGATACTCTAATCCAAGTTAATATAGCAGAAGAAGAAAGTAAATTTGGATTAAAAATAGATGAAGTAATTCCTTTCATAGAAAAAATTATAAATTATGAAAATCTAAATGTAAAGGGATTGATGACAATTGCACCTTATGTTGAAGATGCTGAAGAAGCAAGATGGGTGTTTAGAGAATTACGTAGGTTAAGTGAAGTAATTAAGGAAAAAGATTATACTAATGTGAAAATGGATATCTTATCGATGGGTATGACCAATGACTATGAAGTAGCAATTGAAGAGGGGTCAAATATGATAAGAATAGGAACTGGTTTATTTGGTCAAAGAAAATAAAAGATAGGAGGGTTATTATGTCAACTATAATGAATAAACTAAAGTACTTCATTGGAATTGATGATTTAGATTTGGAAGATGAGTATGAATACGAGGATTATGAAAATGAAGAATTAGAAGAGATTCCCCTAAATGCAAATTCCAAAAAAATGAGAAACAAAGTTGTTAATATTCATACATCTGGGAATATGAAATTAGTAGTTCATGAACCATTAAATTATGAAGATGCACCTAAAATTGTGGATGATTTAAAGATGAGAAAAACTGTTGTTGTGAATTTAGAACAATTAGAACCAGGTATAAAAAGACAGATATTTGACTTTATAAATGGAGGATTGTATTCTCTTGAAGGAAGTATTCAAAAAGTGACTACTGATATTTTTGTACTAGCTCCAAACAATGTAGAGATAGATGGTAATATTAAAGATGAGTTGAAAAATAAAGCAATTTTTCAATGGTAAAATATAAAAAGTAAGAGGTAATTTGATGATAACATTATATAGAGCTATTAGTATTTTATTTAATATTATAGAAATTTTAATTTTTGTACGAATTATATTTTCTTTTTTAAGAATTGGACCTTATAATCCAATAGGAAGAATTATATATGAATTTACAGAGCCAATATTGTCGCCAGCAAGAGAGTTAATCTATAGATTAGGTATTAATACCGGTATGTTTGATTTCTCACCTATTATTGCTATTTTAATGCTCAGAATTATTTTAAGAATTATTAGAGCTATATTATTTTAAACTGTTGGTGATGAAATTGAGATTAGATAAAGAAAAACTATTGGCACATATAGTAGATGAGAAACAGATTTTAAATATGCGAAGAGTATTGGATCAAATTGAAATCGTAATAAATAAGCATACTATTGGAGTTACAGATTTTATGGATCCTTATGAAAGAAAATTAGCAGAGTCTATCTTAAATAGGTTTATGGATATATCCTATAGTGAAATAGGAGGTATTGAAAAAGCGGAAAGGAAAGTTATATTGATATATCCTGAATATATGAAACACCAGGATATTAAATCCCCTATTAGTTCTTTGATGATTAATGGCAATATTAAAAATTTATCTCATAGAGATTTTTTAGGGGGAATACTTAATTTAGGAATAAATAGAGAAAAAATAGGGGATATATTAATACATGAAGACAATGTTCAAGTAGTGGTAAAAAATGAAATTTTTGATTATATTTTAATTAGTTTAATGAAAATTGGCAAAGAAAATGTTAAAGTAAAGGAAATTCCTCTAGAGAAATTAAGGAAAGGTATTCTAGAATATGAAGATATATATACAACTGTTTCTTCCCTTCGATTGGATGCATTAATAAGTGGTGCTTGGAATTTATCAAGAAAAGATGGTCAAAGACTGGTTGAGTCTAAAAAGGTAAAGGTAAATTGGGAGCCTATAGATAGGGTATTTAAGGATATTGAGGAAGGGGATATTATTTCTGCCAAAGGTTATGGTAGATTTATTTTGAATTCAATAAATGGTATTAGTAAGAAAGGTAGAGTGAGAGTAAAGCTTAGACTATTAAAATAAATGGAGTGAGTTATATGATTACACCCCTTGATATTCAAAATAAAGAATTCAAAAAATCTTTTAGGGGATATAAAGAAGCTGAAGTAGATCATTTTTTAGATGAAATTATTGAAGATTATGAAAAAATTTACAAAGAAAATATTGAGTTGAAAGATAAAATACTTGTTTTGAATGAACAAATAGAACAATATAATAATTTAGAGAAAACTTTAAAGGATACTCTTATAGTGGCTCAAAGCACTGCCGATGAAGTTACTAGAACAGCAAGGGAAAAATCGGATATCATTATTGAAGATGCAGAATTATTGGCTAAAAAAATAGTTGCTGCTGCTAATGAAGAAGTTTCAAAGATTCAAAGGGAGTATGAGAATTTGAAGAAAGAGATATATATCTTTAAAACCCGATATAAATCATTTATTGAAGCCCAATTAATAACTTTAGATGAATTTTATTCTGAAATAGAAGGAGATACTTCTATCATCAAAGAAAAAGAAGGTTTAGAAGAGTACATAGACCAGTCTGAGGAGGTTAGTTCAGAATCACAAAATATTTTAGAAACGGATAATGATGTTGACGATTTGGGGGCTTAGCCCCCAAATTCTATTTAATATTATATTAGGAAACAGATAATGGAGGAGTAGTTATGACGGAGAAAATTAATATAGATGGTGAATTGTCTATTGGAGGTGATGAATTTACCATTATTGCTGGACCTTGTGCTGTTGAAAGTGAAAAACAAATGGAATTAATAGCTAAGTTTTTGAATAGATTAGGAATTAAGATTCTAAGAGGTGGTGCTTTTAAACCCAGAACAAGCCCTAAAGCTTTTCAAGGTTTAGGACTTGATGGTTTGAAAATTTTATATAATATTAAGAAAAAATATAATTTTAAAGTGATTTCAGAAATAATGGATCCAAGAGATATTGAGGAGGCTTATGAGTATATAGATATTTATCAAATAGGATCAAGAAATATGCAAAACTATCCTCTTTTAAAAGAAGTAGGAAAAGTTAATAAACCTGTATTATTGAAAAGGGGAATGAGCGCTACCATAGATGAATGGATAAAAGCTTCTGAATATATAATGATGGAAGGAAATAAAAAAATTATTTTTTGTGAAAGAGGTATTAGAACTTTTGAAAATTATACTAGAAATACTTTGGATTTAATCAGCGTGCCTATTATAAAATCTAAAACTGAATATCCTATTATTGTAGACCCAAGCCATGGTACTGGAAGAAGAGAATTGATATTGCCTGCCTCTAAAGCAGCCTTAGCCTTGGGTGCCCACGGATTGATGATAGAAATTCATCCAGAGCCAGAAAAAGCTTTATCTGATGGAGTTCAATCTTTAAATTTTGCTGAGTTTAAAGATTTGTTTGAAAATATAAATAGTATGAAAAAAGCTTTAAAATCTAATATGTAAATTTTTTCCCTCTAATCTCATAGAATATATTATAAATATAAGAATGGAGGGAACATTTATGTCAAAGGACCTTCTGGATGTATATGATGATGAATTGTTATTTTTCTTTATTTTGCTTACTCATATTTGGGGTGCTAAATAC
>NZ_DATHXO010000356.1:0-4214 GCF_035459645.1 Schnuerera sp. | reverse complement strand
GAGGAAGAACCAATTTTCACTTGACAAATACAGCAACTGTCCGTTTCTTAATAATTCTCGTCGTAAGCTCTCTATGGAAGGATGCTGATATACTACACCAACCAAGATTGAATTCCACATTGCCCTTACGGGAAAATCATCTCGTCCTTTTCCTCTCTCTTTTTCTAGTACCTACATTAAATCTTCATCAGGCATATATTCGAGCACTAAACGTAATCTTTCTAAATCTCCTAAATTTTCAATTTCACTCCAGACAAAAAACGTTTGTTTTGGTATAATAGCCATAGATGAAAACTCCTTTCTTTTTATATTGATTTTAGGCGTTTGCAAAACGCCATAACCCGCATAAATGCGGGAGCTTTTTTTCATAAAATAATATAACTCCTCACCGATTTATGGTAAAATTGAAGTACCAAGCATCAAATCTACCAAAACCCGAAAGGAGTTATATAAATATGATACCACATAAACAGCTTTCTTTGGCAGATATTTATTCTGACTGTAAAACTTTTTTTGAATCTGATAAACCTAAATTTCTTTCATTGCTTGAAAATACCATTAATCTTGATGAGTTTATTCCTATTTCTTTTTACCATAATTTTTATGCTTCTACTGGAAGACCTCGGGAATACAAGCTTCATTCAATGTTATGGGCTTTAATTATTCAGAGAATATTCTCTATTCCCACTGACACCCTCTTAATTACTTTCCTTAAATATTCTAGTGATTTAAGAGAGTTTTGTGGGTTTAGGAAAGTTCCCGATGGTTCTAAATTTACCCGTTTTAAACAAGATTTCTTAATGGATTTACAAACTGTATTTGATAATCTTGTTGATGTTACTGAGCCAATATGCCAAGAGATCGACCAGTTTAAAGCTTCTATGACCATCTTTGATACTTCAGGAATCGAAGCTTTTGTTACTGAAAATAATCCTAAATATGCTAACAGGATTATTAAACAGCTAAAAGCTTTTAAAAAATCTCAAGGCCTTGATGATTCTTATGATCCATATAAAGCTGCATATGGATCTATGCCTACACATGCTGCTTGTAATCCTGAAATTAAACAGCTTTATATTAATGGACATTTTTGTTATGTTTATAAGTTTGGCATGGTTACCAATGGTCTCGGCATTGTAAGGGATATTTCTTTTTACAATAAAGATTTTTTAGAATCTCATCCTGAAATCATTATTGATAAAAAATCTGATTCACCTGATGAAGATAAATCTCTTCATGATGCTAAAGCAGTTATCCCTGTTTTAAAAGATTTTTTTAACAAACATCCTACTATTAAACCAAGTGTTTTTATTGGTGATGCTGCATTTGATGCTACTAATATTTACAAAGATTTACTTACTGATTTAAAGTTTGATAAAGCATATATTCCTTTAAATCGCCGTTCCTCTTTAAAACATCCAGACTATACCTTAAATGAATTTGGAATACCTTGTTGTCCACATGATTCAACTCTTCCAATGAAGCCAGAAGGTAATACTTCTCATTTAAGGTGTGGAATTAAAACATTTAAGTTTGTATGTCCTAAAATGAAATGGACTAAATGTGATGACGGTAAATATCGAAGACGTCACTTTTGTGACAATCCCTGTACTTCATCGCCTTGTGGAAGAATGATCTACATTTATCCTGAAAAGGATCTTCGTGCTTACCCAGGTACTCTTCGTGATACAGAAGAATGGGATAAAGTTTATAAAATCCGTTCAGTAGTAGAACAGTCCATAAATCATTTTAAAGAAAGTTTCTGTATCGCTGGACGTAAAACCCAAAATGAGAAAACCATTCATGCCGATTTACTACTAGCAGGCATCACACAATTAATTACTGTTGTCCTTGCTGATAAAATACATAAGCATGAATACATCAGAAGTTTAAAACCATTAATTGCTTAGGTATTTATTTTAGATATTCATTTTTCTAGAAATTTGATACCTTTATTTTGTGTACCCTTTTTTAAGGACAATTTTAGTTCTGGCTAAACTTTCACTTAGATTCCACTTTCTATTCTTGAAACTTATTTTTGAAGGATCTATATCCCTATTATTCAGTTTTTAAAAAGAGTTTCGCAATTACTTATATATTGATTTACCAATTATTATATAATAAAAAAACGGGAGTTTTCATCTATTTTTTAGGCCTTATTTTGTTTGGGGTGAATTTTAAGGTTTCTAATTATCCACAACCTTCAAACATGCATTGTATCGTATGATTTTGGGAGAAAGTTATTTTTTGTCTGTCTCCAAAGGTTTATCTGTCAGTGTTTGCTAACATCGCAATTAGCTCATGATAGTTTTTTTATTATAGCAAAAATTTATATAACCACCATCAATGAAAGCAACATTTCTTCTTGGAATAATATAAGCGTTTTGTTTGTCATCTTCTGATGACAAACAAAACATCTGACTCTCTTAAATTTCATGTATATCTATTATTTCCTTTATAGATTCAAATTCATCACCACTATATACAGCTTCATCTAAATATTCTACTTCACCAATTTGATTGTCGTAAGGATCAGATCTTAAAAAATTCTTTTTAGGCAAAAATTCGTATTGAAATGCAGAGTTTGCAACCATTCTAAAAGGATCAAGATTGCCGAAATAAAAGTTCCACCTCTTACCATTATTATTTCTATAAGCACTTCCTCCAAAAGATAAATCTGCAAAAAGCCATCCATAAGGTTCAACATAAAATTGTGCCCAATCATGGCATCCTATAGAGTATGGATTTACATAAAGTCCTGATTGCCATCTTGCAGGGATGCCTGCAATTCTGCACAGTGTGATAAATAAAAGTGCCTGAACTCCACAGTCTCCTTTTAGATTATATGCTGCATATTCAGGAATACTTAGTATTGCTACATATGGTCTTACATAAGAATACTGTACATTTTTTGTGATATAATCATATATTTTTCTAGCCTTCCTCAAAGGATTTGTTTCATTTCCTACTATTTCTTTTGCTAAATCAACTAAAAATGGTGTAAAAGCTATATGAGGCAACCATTCTTCGGTATAAAATTTGGGCTGCACATCTGATACTTTCTCATAGTCTAGCTCTGTATATTTTACATGATTTTCATAAGAATATTCTACAGTAAACACATCTTCTCCCTTTACCTTTTCCTCAAAATATATAGTTCTTTGAGGATAGGTTTCTAAAGATATAACCTTTGGCTTATGAGAAGTATTTAATATCTTGATATTCCTTATTTGAATTGCATTTTGAGGTATAGGTAAATGCACCCTTACAGTTTCATTAATCCTTGAACCTTCTTTTTTAAGCTTAACGCCTGTTTTTACATGTATAAAATATCTTTTTTCTCCTTTTTCTATCATGTCATCTACTATTTCATCTAAAAGCATACTTCTTTTATCGTTATTATCCTGATTTATAAGCCTCTGTTTTGATACCTTTGATATATTTTCCAAAAACATTAAGTGAAACATCACTTTACCATCTATATATATCCAATCTGCATATCTTTGATCTTTTAAATTATCTAATTCTTCCTTGGTAAAATCCTTTATTTTTTCTTGAGCCATTTTTAATGCATCATCATAAGTATATATATATTCTTTTTTAAGTATTTCCATCCTGTGCCTTTCAAAATCTAGCCTTTCTTTCAGCATAATTGAAATATTCCTATCCATGTAAATACCTATCAGTTTATTTGCTCTCTTAAAATCCCCATATGTTACTAATTTTTTTACGTCCTCTGGCAAATCTGCAACTAAATGCTTTAATCTATTCACAATTACCACCTCACATATTTATTTATAATAAAATATTTTAACCCAAATATTATATTACCAAATTATCAAATATTGAATTTTCAATACTTATAGAGATTATTCATATATCAAATTTGAGTAAATTTATATTAAAAATGATAAAGCTCTCATGATTTCAAAATAATCATTTGCTTCAAACAATATGCTCTTTGGTGAATTCTGTATTGCTCCAGGATAAAAAGAATTTTTATAAGCATTACCATGAAAATTATACCTTATCTCTATGCTAAAGTTCTTTGGTAATTCTAGCTTATTTTTACCTAGGTCTCCCTTTAAAGCTTCTTTCATCCCATTTTTTATTAATTCTAAAGCTTTATTAGGGTGGATATTTATAGTTGAAGCTCCTTTACCTTCTTTTACAGGTACTGTTATGATATTTTCATTAAATTTTTTTACTTGATC
>NZ_DATHXO010000355.1:0-2432 GCF_035459645.1 Schnuerera sp. | reverse complement strand
GATTGGACTCCTGAAAGTCTACCGCCCCTTCTTAAATATTCCAATGTATCTACTGTAAGGTATACATTCATGTCATTCTTCTTGTTTTCTAAATATTCTACTATTTCTTCTTTTGTTCTACCCGAAGCTACCATATCTAATGCGTCTTCTACTAAAAATTTTAAATTAGCTGCCGATTGTATGGAATCCACAATAGTAATCCTTTCATCCTCTAAAATATTTTTAGCTAAAACAGCACTATTATATGTCCCACTTAATTTAGAAGATAAAAGAATTGCTATTATCCCATCATATCCTTCTTCAAAAGCTCTTTCATATTCTTTTATAAAATCTGACGCTGCTGGTTGAGATGTAGTTGGAAACAGTTTTGTATTTTGTAATTTTTCATAGAACTCATCAAATTCCCCAGGAAATCCTTCTTTTTCTGTTACACCATCAAAAATATAATTTAATGGTACTATGGATAAATTCGCCTTTTCAGCAAATTCCTTAGTAATATAACTAGTAGTATCTGTTATTATCTTTATTCTTGACATATTTTTCCTCCTAACTAAAATAGTTTTGCTATTACAAAAAAGTAATAGCAAAACTATTATTTCATATTTCAATTTATTTTACAACAACATTATAAATCTTGCCCATTACAAATATCTCTTTTATTATTTGTTTTCCTTCTAAATATTTCATTATGCTTTCATTTTCTTTTACTTTTTTTCTAACCATATCTTGAGTATCATCTACATTGACTTCTATTACACCTCTAACTTTGCCATTAACTTGTACTGGCATTTCTATTACTTGTTCTTGAATTTTATCTTCATCATATTCTGGCCATTTGCTTTGATTAAGCATTCCATCAAATCCAAGAACCTCCCATAATTCTTCGGTAATATGAGGTGCTACTGGATTTAATAAAATTAAATAGGTCCTCATATCGGATTTAGTAATATTACCAATATCATTAAAATCATTTAACAATGTCATCAATGCAGCTATAGCAGTATTGAATTTTAATGTTTCGTAATCCTCAGAAACTTTTTTAATTGTTTTGTGAATATTTGTTTCTAATTTTTTAGTATATTCATCTCCATCTACTACAATATCTTGTAATCTCCATACCCTTTCTAAAAACCTTCTACAACCTCTAACTCCATTTTCAGACCAAGGTACAGATTTTTCAAAATCTCCTATAAACATTTCATAGGTTCTTAAAGTATCTGCCCCATATTCATTAACTATATCATCCGGATTAATTACATTTCCTCTTGACTTTGACATTTTTTCATTATTTTCACCTAATATCATACCATGAGATGTTCTCTTTTTATAAGGCTCTTTAGTATTTACTACTCCTATATCATATAGGAATTTATGCCAGAATCTTGAATAAAGTAAATGCAATGTAGTATGTTCCATCCCGCCATTGTACCAATCTACAGGCATCCAATATTCTATTTCTTCTTTATTAGCTAATTCTCCTTTATTATGTGGATCTATATATCTTAGAAAATACCATGAAGAACCAGCCCATTGAGGCATAGTATCTGTTTCTCGTTTTGCTTCCTTTCCACATTTAGGACATCTTGTATTAACCCAATCGGTTATATTAGCCAATGGAGATTCGCCCGTATCAGTAGGTTCATAATTTTCTACTTCTGGTAGCATTACTGGCAATTCTTCTTCCGGTACAGGCACCCAACCACAATCTTCACAATAAATTAGTGGTATTGGTTCCCCCCAGTATCTTTGACGAGAAAATACCCAATCCCTTAATTTAAAGTTAGTTTTTCTAATGCCAAGGCCTTCTTTTTCTAACCAATTGCTTATTTTTTCTATAGCATCCTTTACTTCCAATCCATTTATAAGTTCAGAATTTACCAATATTCCTGATTCAGTATCCGTATAAGCTTCCTTTTCTACATCTCCTCCCTTTACTACCTCAACTATAGGAAGATTAAATTTCTTTGCAAATTCCCAGTCTCTACTGTCATGAGCTGGCACTGCCATTATAGCTCCAGTTCCATAACTCATCAATACATAGTCAGATATCCATATAGGAATTTCTTTTTGTGTTGCAGGATTAATTGCTTTAATTCCTTTAATTTCAACTCCAGTTTTATCCTTAGAAAGTTCTGTTCTTTCAAAATCAGACTTTTTACTTGCATATTCTTGATATTCTCTTATCTCATCTATATTTTCTAATTCATCTTTGTATTTTTCTATCAGTGGATGTTCAGCTGCTATTACCATATAAGTAGCCCCATATAATGTATCTGGCCTAGTAGTAAATACCTTTAATACATCTTCTTTATCACTAATTTTAAAGTCTACTTCCATCCCTTCAGAACGACCTATCCAGTTAATTTGCTGTGTTTTAACTCTATCTATATAGTCTACCGTATCTAGATCATCTATTAGCCTATCAGCATATT
>NZ_DATHXO010000354.1:0-3801 GCF_035459645.1 Schnuerera sp. | reverse complement strand
AGAGAAACGCACACCAAACTATAAATTAAAATAAAACTTGGGGGTGTTTAATATGAAAAAAATTGGTGTATTAGGTAGGGGAACAATGGCATCTGGTATAGTTCAAATTTTTGCTCAAAAAGAATATGATGTCACAATGTGGGTGAGAAATATTGATCCATCAAATCCAAGGGGAAGTTTAAAAGTAGTTGATAAAAATCTAGGTAGGTTAGTTAAAAAAGAAAAAATTACCGAAGGAGATAAGAATGATATATTAAAAAGGGTAGAAATAACAACTAAATATGAAGACTTGAAGAATTGCGATTTAATTATTGAAGCTATTTCAGAAGAAATGGATGTTAAGAGGGAAACCTTTCAAAAATTAGATGAAATATGCAAGGAAGAAACTATATTGGCTACAAATACTTCTTCTTTGTCTATTACCGAAATAGCAAGTAGTACTAATAGACCAGATAAAGTAATAGGAATGCATTTTTTTAATCCTGTTCCTGTTATGAAGTTAGTAGAAGTAATAAATGGTATTGGAACATCAGAAGAAGTGAAAAATACAATAATGGAATTATCTAAAGCTCTAGGAAAGGCCCCTGTTGAAGTAGAGGAAGCACCAGGCTTTGTGGTAAATAGAGTGCTTATTCCTATGATAAATGAAGCAGTTGGAATATTAGGAGATGGAGTAGCAACAGCGGAGGACATTGATGAAGCGATGAAATTAGGGGCTAACCATCCCATGGGACCATTAGCTTTAGCTGATTTAATAGGATTAGATGTTTGTTTAGCTATTATGGATGTATTATATAATGAATTTGGAGATTCGAAATATAGAGCACATCCACTTCTAAGAAAGATGGTAAGAGGTGGATTATTAGGAAGAAAGACTAAAAAAGGTTTTTTTGATTATTTAAGATAATTTGTATAGATAAAATTTTAAAACCTTCTTTTTGGTATTAATACCAAAAAGAAGGTTTTTGATATATAAAGGGAAATATTGGACACAATATATAGAAATATCATTTGTGGAAGGTGGCTAATAAATGAAAACATTTTGGAAAGTTTTTATTGTGTCCTTTGTATTTTTTTTTGTTGCTATTTTCTTAGGTTCTTATTCTTATTTGAAATCCAATAAAAACAGAGTAGGAACAAGTATTGGTGGTGGAGAATCAAATATAGAAGAGAAAAGGAATACCAAGGAAGTAAAGACTGAAACTAAAACCTACTCTTCTCTGTCTGAAGCCTTTAAGGATAGTGAAAATATTAATGTAATCCTGTTAGGAATGGAGGATACTAGAACAGATACCATTATATTTGCAAATTTTGATCCTATAACCAAAAAAGTAAAGGCAATTTTTATACCTAGAGATACCTATATTCATAGAAAAGGATATAACCAAGGAGAACAAAGAAAGATAAACGCTATATACGGCGACCATGGAGTAGAAGGAGTTAAAAAAGCTTTGTCCCATATATTAGAAGGGATTCCTATTCATCATTATATAATGGTAGACTATGCAGGAGTGGAAAAGATAATTGATTCAATTGGAGGTGTAGAGGTGATGGTGCCTTTCCACATGAAGTATGAAGACCCTACTGCTAAACCGCCTTTAAGTATAGACATAAAGGAAGGGAAAAGAGTATTAAACGGGAAAAAGTCTTTAGAATTTCTAAGATATAGAAAAGGAAACAACAATAAAGGTGGATATATAGATGGAGATTTAGGTAGAATCAAAGCTCAACAAGAATTTCTCCAATCTTTTATAGATAAGGTTCTATCTTATCGATTACCATTTGTAATCAAGGAAGGATTTAATTATGTTAAAACGGATATTAAGTTATGGGAAGGTCTTGCTTATTCTAGGAAAGTTATAGGTGCTGAACCTGATGATTTCACTTTTATAACTTTGCCTGGCAAAGCAGAGTTGAAAAAAATTTATGGAAAGGTTTTATCTTATTTTATATTTGATTCTTTGGAAATAAAAAAAACACTAGAAGAGATTTATAATATTAAAAAACCTTAGACGGGTAAACCCCCTTTTTAGGGGGTTATATAGCTTCTCTTTCTTTATTTTCTAGCATAGCTTCTCCTATGGTATAAACATTTCCTGCCCCCATGGTGACAACAATATCTCCTTTTTTAGCATTTTTAAGGATATAATCTTCAATGTTTTCAAATGATGATATATACTCAGCATCTATTCCATTCTTTGACAAGGCTTCTACTAAATGGGTAGAATGAATTAAACCATTATCTCTTTCTCGGGCAGCATATATATCTGGAATTATTACTTTATCTGCTTCAGAAAAAGATTCAGCAAAACTATTTAATAATATCTTTGTTCTTGTATAGGTATGAGGTTGAAATATACACCAGATTTGATTATTGGTGGAATTTCTTAAAGCTTTTAATGAAGCTTTAATCTCTGTAGGATGATGGGCATAATCATCAATTATTTTTATACCATTTATAACTCCTTTTACTTCCAATCTTCTATGGGTACCTTTATATTCTACTATAGATTCTAATATGGTTTGAATAGGCACTCCTAAAAGATGAGTAGCACAAATACTAGCTAATGCATTATAAACATTATGAATTCCCATGACATTTAATTTTACTGGATATAAAGACTCGCCTTTTATATTAAGCATGAATTGAGGGTAGCCTTCAGGTGTAAAAGAAATATTTTCAGCTGAATAATCTGATTTATTGTTTAATCCAAAAGTAATTATATTTGCTTTTGTATTTTTAATAACTTTTTTAGCATTAGAATCGTCAGAGTTTATGATTAAATATCCATCATCTTCTAAATTTTGGCCATATTGAGTAAAAGTATTTACTATATGATCGATACCTTCAAAATAATCTAAATGCTCTTCCTCCATATTTAAAATAATAGCTATAGTAGGAAAATATTTTAAAATATTGCCCTTATACTCACACGCTTCTGTTAATAGATATTTTTTAGAGCCTAACTTAATATTTCCTCCAATTTCATCTAATTGGCCTCCAAGCAAAATAGTTGGCTTTAAAAGAGAACGATTTAATATTGTAGCTATCATGCTAGTTGTAGTTGTTTTTCCATGAGTTCCAGATACTGCAATAGAGTTTTCGTAATTTTTCATCAATGCACCAAGGAAAGTTGCTCTATCGACAGTTGGAATATTATTTTCTAGAGATTTTATTAGTTCTTCATTATCATTTGTAATTGCATCTGTATATACGACTAAGTTAGCTCCTTCAATATTATCCTTATTATGTCCTATGTATACATGAGCACCTAAGGTTTTTAGTCTTTCTATTATATAGCTATTGTTCATATCAGAGCCAGAAACTTTATATCCTTCTGTTAATAAAATTTCTGCTAAACCACTCATACTAATCCCACCAATTCCAATAAAATGTATGTGAGAGTATTTATGGTCATTTATGCAAAATTCAAACATAAACTTACCTCCTATGTTGTTTAAATTGAATACTTCCTTTCAATATTATTACCAAGTTGCGTATTAATATTATTTTATTCTAATAAGAGTTTTTTGTCACTGCTTGATTATATCATATTACTATAATAATAAAAAGGCAATATTAAAGACATGTTACAAAATATGTAAAACCAATTATTGGGTATCTTTAGGAAAGATTATGTGAATTTTTAGTTTTAACTATCAAAGAACAAGAATTTTGAGTAAAATAAACTTTAAAAACAAAAAAAGTAAAATAAATTTGAAAATAAGAAGGATTTTTGGAAAGTATAGAGAATTTAGAAATATAGAGAATATAGAGAATATTGAATAATATTTTTTGTT
>NZ_DATHXO010000353.1:0-6111 GCF_035459645.1 Schnuerera sp. | reverse complement strand
AACATAAGTTATATATAATCCTAAATAATACCTTGTATCTATATATATCTATTGATCTTTCTAGTATAATAGTATATATACCATTATAAGGTGGGATAAATTTATGAATAATAAAAGATTAAACCATATTGTAAGTAAAGTAAACGATATGCCCATACTCCCTAGTAGAATTAATAAAATAATAGAAATTACAGAAGATCCGGATTCAACAATCCATGATCTAGAAAAAGAAATTTTAAAGGATCAAAGTTTAACTTCAAGGATATTAAAACTTGCTAATTCCGCTTATTATGGATATCCTCGAAAAATAAATACAGTTTCTCAGGCTACTATATTATTGGGATTCCAAACTATAAAAAGTATGGCCTTAGCTTCTACCGTTAGCAAAATGATGACTGGAGAATTGAAAGGTTATGCATTAGGAAAAAAGGATCTATGGACCCAATCCCAAACCTGCGCTATTATCTCTAGATATATAGCAACCAAAATAAAAAAAACCAATCCAGAAACTGCATATATAGCAGGACTTCTTAGGGATATTGGTAAAACTATATTAAACCATTATGTTGAAAAAGAATATAATGCCATAGTAAATAGAGTTGAACTTGGTAAAATTTCCTTTTTAGAAGCTGAAGAAGAAATACTAGGATTCAACCATGCCCAAATAGGTGAAAAAATTGCAGAAAAATGGAATTTCCCAAAAGATTTAGTTGAATCTATAAGCCTTCATCATACCCCAGAAAAATCAACTATTGATCCAGAACTAGTATCTATAGTCCATATTGCAGATGCAATTACCATGATGATGGGAATAGGTCTCGGTGCAGATGGGTTAAAATATAATTTTTCTCCTTTTGCCCTTGAAAACTTAAACTTTAAGCCAAATGATATGGAAGAATTAGTTTCTTATTCCCATGATTTAATTGTAGATAAGGATAGCTTTGATTTAACCTAGATTCTAAAGAACTCTCTGGTTTTAATACCAAAGAGTTCTTTTTATTGTTTTAATTTTTTTATTAATTCCAGCATAATCTTTATACTACACCATTAATATAATTACTAATATTTCTTCATAATAAATATATTTTGTAATTTGTGAAATCTCTCCTATCTCAATTATATATTCAACTTTTGAGGATTTTATATTATAGTTTGCAATACTAACATTATAATGGAGAATCCACCTACTATACCCATTAAAGGCAATATAAACTTTAACCATTTATCATAAGTTACATCTACCATCTCTAAAGTTGCTAATATCAATCCAGTTGGTGTTATAAAGGCCATCCATCCTTGACCCCAGTTATAAGCAGTAACTACTATATCTCTAGATAAACCTACTGTATCAGCTAAAGGTGCCATTATAGGCATTGATAATGTTGCTAAACCTGATGAAGATGGTATAAAAAAACCTAATATACTAAACAACACCATTTGAACTGCTGCAAAAAATCCTGCATTCATATTCTCTATAATTGACGATGTATAATAAAGTAATGTGTCAGAAATCATTCCATTATCCATTACTATATTAATAGCTCTAGCAACACCTATAATTAAAACCACACCTATTAAATCTGCTGCTCCTTCTAAAAATGTATTAACGGCTTCTTTTTCAGAAAGTCCAGATAAGAATATTATTATTAAAGCAACTGCAAAGAATAATGCAGACATTTCTGCAAACCACCATCCACCAATGGATACTCCCCAAATCATCAATGGAAATGCTCCTAAGAATACTAATAGTATTAATATTCTCCTCCAATTGAAAGGTACTACATCGTCAGGATTATAGTCTTTTAAAAACCTCCCTTCTATTCTATCCATATCATCGTGGATTAAAGAGTTTCTTGAATTTATTTTTACTTTTTTAGCGTAACGATATATATATATTAATGTTATAATGGAAGCTAAAATCAAAGCTACAATACGAATTAATAAACCTTCATTAAAGGAAATTCCAGCTGCATTTGAAGCTATAACAACTGAAAAAGGATTTACAGTTGAAAACATTGTTCCAATGGAAGACCCCATATATATTGCAGCAATACAGATTATTGCATCATATCCACTAGCTATAAATATAGGCATTAATATAGGATATAAAGCTATAGTTTCTTCTGCTAATCCAAAAGTAGTTCCTCCTAAGGCTATTAGTGCATAAACTACTATTACCAATAAAAATTCTTTTCCTTTAGTCCTTTTTGACAATGCAGCAATACCTGCATCAAAGGTTCCAGTTTTATTAATTAATCCAATAATACCTCCAAGAATTAAAACGAACACCATAATATCCACAGTATCCATAACTCCTTCTACTGGAGACATTATTGTTGGTAAAAGTCCTTGTGGTGATTGTTCTATATTTTTATAAGTATCTGGAATTGCTATAGGTTTTCTAATTCCACCTTCTGTAAACTTTTCTAAATCCATATTTATATTTAAACTATTCAAAGTTTCTTTGGTAGCAGGTAAAGTTTGAGTATTACCTTCATGGTCTGTCTTTATAAAAACATCTGCTTCTGCATCGTATTCTAATTTTTCATATAATCCTGCCGGAACTATATAAGTTAGTATGGATGCCAGTATCAAAACTATAAATAACACTGTAAAGGCTGTAGGAAATTGACGTTTCTTCTTTTTCTTTTTATTTGTCATTAGTTCATCTCCTTTTTTAAACATTTAATTTAATTTATAATTAATTATAAGAAACTACGGATTCAATATTATGAGCTTTTCTATTAAAAAATATCTCAATAAATACTCCATATATTATCTTTTCTTCTTTTATTATTTCCAATAATATAAATAAATACACTAAATCCTGCTTTTACTATTGAATCTAGAATAAATAATATATAATCTTTTACATCTAATTTATACTATCTTAGACAAAAAAATATAATATTTTCATTCATAATAACTCATATCTCTTATTTTCATGTATAATAGTTATATAGCAATACATAAAATTTTAAGGAGGAATTCTAATGGAAAATTTACGATTAGACGATTTCACCAAGTATAAGTTTTTATCAGGACTTAAATATTCCCCTGATAAAGCAAAATTAGCCTTCGTCCTTCATGAAATGAATGTAGATGAAAACAAATACCTATCAAATATCTATATCTACCATAAAGAAAAGGACAAGTACTTGAAACTAACTTCAGGAGATAGTGAAAACAATTTCCTATTTAAAGATGATAACACTCTACTATTCCCTGCTCTAAGAGATAAAAAAGATAAATCAAGGAAAGAAAAAGGAGAAGATCTTACTTGTTATTATGAAATATCCTTACTAGGTGGAGAAGCTAATAAAGTATTTGAAATTCCTTTAAATGTTACTAAAATAGAAATGCTAGATGAAGATAATTTTATTCTAACAGCCTTGTACGACTATAATAAACCAAAACTAGAAGGCCTTAATGAAGATGAAAAGGAAAAGGCTCTAAAACAAATGGCAGAAGAAAAAGATTACCAAATTATAGACGAAATCCCCTTCTGGTTTAATGGACAAGGGTTTACCAATAAACAAAGAAATAGATTATATATCTATAATATTAAAGAAAATTTAATTACTCCAATTACTGATGAATTCACCAATGTAGAAAGCTTTAAATTAGACCAAGACAAATCTAAAGCTATAATTATTGCCAACTCCTTTATAGATAAAATGTATGTTAAATCCGATCTATATCTTTATCATATAAAAGAAAAAAGCATAAAAAAAATAACTCACGATAACCATTTCTCCTACTCCTATGCTGACTTTTTAGAAGATGAAATAATATTTGTCGGTACCCATATGGAAAACTATGGTATCAACGAAAACAATCATATTTACATAATTGATAAAAAAGGTAATACTAAAGTTATCTCTCCTAAAGATTTTGATTATAGTCTTTGGAATTCAGTAGGTGCTGATATTAGGTACGGAAATAATACTACTATGAAGGTAGATAAAAAATATTTATATTTCACTACTACAGAATATAATAGCTCATATATAAATAGAATCGATAGAACTGGTAATATTGAAAAATTAACCATAGAAAAGGGTTCTGTGGATGGATTTGATGTATTGGATGGAGAAATTTCCTTCATAGGTTTAAGAGAGCTTAAACTTCAGGAATTATATAAATTGGAAAATTATAAAGAAAAACAATTAACTCAATTTAACCAATGGGTAGTAAATGAAAAAAAATTATCTACTCCAGAAAGAATAACCTTTGAAACAGAAAAAGGAATTACAATAGAAGGTTGGGTATTAAAACCTGTTAACTTTAATGAAAATAAAAAATATCCAGGAATACTAGATATTCATGGTGGTCCTAAAACCGTCTATGGTGAAGTATTTTTTCATGAAATGCAATATTGGGCTAATGAAGGCTATGTAGTATTTTTCTGTAATCCAAGAGGTAGTGACGGTAGAGGAGATGAATTTGCTGATTTAATTGATAAATATGGTACCATTGATTACGAAGATATAATGAAATTTACAGATGTAGTATTGGAAAACTATACTTTTATAGATGAAGATAGATTAGGTGTTACTGGTGGTTCCTATGGAGGATTTATGACCAACTGGATAATAGGTCATACCAACAGATTTAAAGCAGCTGCCTCCCAAAGAAGTATATCTAACTGGGTTTCTAAATTTGGTACTACGGATATTGGATACTTCTTCGTTGAAGATCAACAAGGCTCAACACCTTGGGAAGATGTGGACAAATTATGGTTCTATTCCCCATTAAAATATGCTCATAAAGTAATGACTCCTACCCTATTCATCCATTCAGAAGAAGATTATCGCTGTTGGATGGCTGAAGCAATACAGATGTTCACCGCATTAAAATTCCATGGTGTAGAATCAAGACTCTGTTTATTCAAGGGAGAAAATCATGAATTAAGCAGATCTGGAAAACCAAAACATAGGATTAGAAGACTTAAAGAAATTACAGACTGGTTTGATAGGTATTTAAAATAATAGAGGGGATCCACCCCTCTATTCTACCCTCAGGTATCACAGGCAGTATAGAAATTAATTAAATCTATACCAACTTTTTTCTCCTCCTGAGACAATTCTTCAGAGTTTATTATCATATCTAAATCTACAAATATATTTTCTCCATCTCTATCATAAACCCTCATATCGTGTAAACCTACAGCAATTTCTTCAGTTTTTTCTGGAACCTGTGACAAAGCTATTATAAATTTTATTTTATCCTTTAAATAGTTATTTGCAATACTCTCCACGAATTTATAGTACTCTTCTCCTAGAAATTCATCTATTAAATTAATTAAAATAATTAAATCTTCTTCATCTTCAAATTCTTGAAATGATAACCACTCTAATATTTCTAATACACTACCTTCTCCATAAAAGTACTCTAATCTATTTAAATCTAACTGAGGTAATAATCTAATAACCTTTGCCTTATCACCAGTATTTTCATTAGAATATATTATGCTCATTACTAGTTCTTCCTCAGTTGGTTCGTATTTTATGGATAATTTTTCTTCTCCATCTTCAGTTACTTTCCTATACCCAATATTATTCTCCTCATCCCAGTATTCAGGCCAATAGTCCATATGTTCATCTGCTTCTAGTAATGGTTTTACAGCTTTATTCTTTACAAAGTAAATAGCTAAATCTATGGTACCACTTAAATCCGCTCCCACAGCCCTATCTTTATTGTTCTCAGCTCCTATTAGTAATTTAGTTGAATCGGGAGACCAAATTACATTACCAATAGTAGGTATACTCGCCACTATTTCAAACTCTTCCATAGAAACCAGATAGGTAGTCTTAACTATTTTAGTACCTTCATTTACTATAAGATATCTTCCATCATTAGACCAATCTATACCATAAAGATTACCAAATATTCCTTCTATTTCTCTATCCTTACCATCATTGGAATTATAAATTTTCAACCTATGTTGTTTGTTTTTATCTTCTTCAATAAAAGCAGTATATTCTCCATAAGCTTTATTTTCAATCACATCATCTCTTTCCTCAATATTAGCATCTATTGAATTATTAGGATATATTAAAACTAATAAAGTACCTAATATAATTACAACTACTAATAAAATCAACCATC
>NZ_DATHXO010000352.1:0-1774 GCF_035459645.1 Schnuerera sp. | reverse complement strand
CCTCTATAAAACTTATATATATATCTGTTACCGACTTTTTATAACTTCCTATGCCTACAGTTACAGTAAAATCACTATTTTCTCTGACTTCATTTCTTATTTCTCCAGAAACCCTTTCAAGTTTTTTAAAAAAATCTTCTATAGGATTTACATCTGGTTCTATTAAAAACACTATACTGTCACTATAATTGGTATAGAAAGATTTATAAAAACTTTTCTTCATTTTAACTGTAATTAAACGAAATACATTATCCCTTTCTTCTTCTAATCCTTTAGTATTTTCTAAGGATAAAAACCTTCCTTTAAAATTATCTATATCTATTATTAAACAAACAAGTCCCTTATCCATTTTCCATCCATATAGTGCTGCTCTGTTATTTGCTTCTTCTACAGTCCTTATATTGTTTAATAATAAATCTTGAATAAACTCATCTCTATATTTTTGCTCTATTTGGTGATTAGAAATCTCCTTTTGAATATTTAGTTTAAGAACTGTACTAGCATGTTCTATAGTTATTCTATCCAAATCCTCTAAAGAATTATTTTTCTTGTTTTCCTCCACTATTATATATCCATAAATAGAACTGCCAATTTGAACAGTATAATTATAGTATTTGGTTAATATTTTTTTAAGACCTAAATTGTCAATATCTTCTTTAAACTTATTAGATTTACTTCTTATATAATTTCTATTAAAAACCAAATCCATAAAAGCTACATTTCTATTTAATATTCCATATAAAGTTTCAATAATATGGTTAGTTCCCTTGCCTTCAATAACTATCTGAGTGAAAGATTTATGAATCTTTTCTGACATCATTAACTTTTTAGCTTGCATATTAACTATTTTTGAAAGAACAGGATGTATAACATCGCTGAAAGCAAAATCAGTTGGTATATAGATAATAGGGAAATTCAACATATCTGCCGTTTTTTTTACCTCTGGTGGCAATTCTTCAATAAATCTGCCTATTTTAATACCTAAAGCTGATGCTCCATTTTCATTTAATTTTATAACCAAATTTTTAAGTTCCAATGGATTATCTTTCATTATATAGGCTGTAGTAATTAAAAACTCTCCGCCTTTCATCCAATTATATATATCGGGAGCATCCATAACAGTTACAGTACTAACTTTCCTATTCAATCCACCTTCTCCAGCCAACACTTTGAAATTTTGAAACTGGTTCATCAAATTTTTAACCTTCATATCCATAATATCCACTCCAAAACATAGTTGGTACCTACTTATTATATTCTAATTCTTTATTATAATGCAATGATTAATGCTACGCCAACTGAATTTGATGATTTTTACAAAACTTAAGGCTAGCATATATCAATAGCTAGCCTTATGTTTTTATTATATTATATTTTGTAACAATGGAGTCGTCTTATTGTCTTAATCATAAAGAGGATATCTATTACAAAGGTTTTCAACCTGTTTTCTTAATTCCTCTACACTATGTTTCTCCTGTAATGTAAGACTCATTATCTCTGCAACTTCTACCATTTCTTTTTCCTTCATACCCCTTGTAGTTACAGCAGGAGTTCCAATTCTTATACCACTAGTTACAAAAGGACTTTCAGGGTCAAAAGGTATTGTATTTTTATTGGTAGTAATATTTACTGATTCTAATAGTCCTTCTGCGTTTTTCCCTGTTCTGCACCAAATAATTTTTTTAATCTATCCCTTGCTATATCTTCTACCATATCTACATATTTGCAACCGCCGTAGTATCTTTTTCCAGGATATCCTTCCGCATACTTATTA
>NZ_DATHXO010000351.1:0-9505 GCF_035459645.1 Schnuerera sp. | reverse complement strand
GGCACTTAGTTTTGACTTTTTAGGTATAGCTTTATGTGAATTAGCTAATATATCGGAAAGAAGACTTGAAAGACTCGTAAATCCGGCTTTAAGTAATTTACCAGCATTTTTAACTAAAAATGGGGGTTTGAATTCAGGTTTTATGATTGTTCAATATTCGGCTGCTGCTTTAGTATCAGAAAACAAGGTATTAGCACATCCAGCTAGCGTTGATTCTATTCCATCTTCTGCAAATCAAGAAGACCATGTTTCTATGGGAACCATTGCAGCGAGAAAAGCTAAAGAGATTTTAGAGAATACTCGAAAAGTATTAGCTATGGAATTATTGGCGGCTTGTCAAGCAATAGACTTAAGAGGTAAGAAAGGTCTGGGAAAAGGAACAGAAATAGCATATAATATAGTTAGAGAGCATTTAACTACTATCGAAGAAGATGAAATAATGTATAAACAAATAAATACATGTGAAGATATAATTATATCAAATAAAATATTAGATGAGATTGAAATAAAATTAGGAAAATTAATATAAAGGAGGAATTTTAATGGTAAAAAATTATGATATCAGTAAAGCTATGACTATTAAATTGGATAATGAATTGCCCCCTATGCCTAAATTTGTTGAAGGAATAAGACGGGCACCGAAAAGAGACTTCAAATTAACAAAATCAGAAACTGAAATCGCCCTAAAGAATGCTTTAAGATATATACCAGAAGAATGGCATGAAAAATTAGCACCAGAGTTTTTAGATGAATTATTCACTTATGGGAGGATATATGGCTATAGGTTTAGACCAGAAGGTAGAATATATGGAAAACCAATCCATGAATATAAGGGAAAATGTATTGAAGGAAAAGCATTTCAAGTAATGATAGATAATAACTTAGACTTTGATGTAGCATTATATCCTTATGAACTAGTCACCTACGGAGAGACAGGCCAAGTTTGTCAAAACTGGATGCAATATAGGCTAATAAAAAAATACCTTGAAGAGTTAACAGAAGATCAAACCTTAGTTGTAGCTTCGGGACACCCTTTAGGATTGTTTAACTCTACTCCAAATAGTCCAAGAGTTGTTATCACCAATGCATTGATGATAGGTATGTTTGATGACCAAGAACATTGGATTAAGGCACAAGCCATGGGAGTAGCAAACTATGGACAAATGACAGCAGGTGGATGGATGTATATTGGACCTCAAGGAATAGTTCATGGAACTTACAATACAATATTAAATGCAGGTCGTATGGAATTAGGAACAAAAGACGATCTACGAGGACATTTATTTGTAAGCTCTGGATTAGGAGGAATGAGTGGAGCACAAGGAAAGGCAACTAAGATTGCTAAAGGTGTAGGGATAATAGCGGAAGTTGACTTTTCTAGAATAGAAACAAGATTAAAACAAGGATGGATAGATTTATCTTTTGATAATTTAGATGAAGTGTTTAGAACAGCTAAAGAATATCAACAAAAAGAAGAGCCAATAGCCATAGCATATCATGGGAATATAGTAGACTTATTAGAATATGCAGTAAAAAATAATATCAATATAGAATTATTATCAGACCAAACTTCTTGCCATGTACCCTACGATGGAGGATACTGTCCACAAGGATTGACTTTTGAAGAACGAACAGAAATGTTAAGAATAGACAAGGAAAAATTTGCAGAATTAGTAGATAAATCATTAACCCATCATTTTGAATTGATTAAAGAATTAGTAAGTAGAGGAACTTATTTCTTTGATTACGGTAACAGTTTCATGAAGGCAGTATTTGATGCAGGAGTAAAGGAAATAGCTAAAAATGGAAAAGATGAAGGTGAAGGATTTATTTTCCCATCCTATGTAGAAGATATAATGGGACCAATGCTATTTGACTATGGATACGGGCCTTTTAGATGGGTATGTTTAAGTGGAAAACATGAGGATTTAATTAAAACTGACAAAGCAGCCATGGAATGTATAGATCCAGATAGAAGATTCCAAGATAAAGACAATTGGGTATGGATAAGAGACGCAGAAGAAAATAAATTAGTAGTAGGAACACAAGCAAGAATTTTATACCAAGATGCTCTAGGTAGGCTGAAAATTGCCCTTAAATTCAATGAGATGGTAAGGAATGGAGAAATAGGAGCAGTAATGATGGGTAGAGACCATCATGACACAGGAGGAACAGATTCACCCTTTAGAGAAACCGCTAATATAAAAGATGGTAGCAATATAATGGCAGATATGGCAACACATTGTTTTGCAGGAAATGCAGCAAGAGGAATGAGCTTAGTAGCTCTTCACAATGGTGGTGGAGTAGGAATAGGCAAGGCTATCAATGGTGGATTTGGTATGGTATTAGACGGTAGTAAAAGAGTAGATGATATATTAAAGACTGCTATGCCATGGGATGTAATGGGAGGAGTAGCAAGGAGAGCATGGGCAAGGAATGAAAACTCAATTGAAACATGTATTGAATACAACAAACAATTTAAAGGAACAGATCATATTACAATTCCTTTTATACCTAATGAAGAGGTAATTAAGGGATTGGTAGACGAAGGATATGAAAAGAACATAAAAAAATAGAAAGGGGATTTTAATGGCTAGATTAGTTCAATGTGTTCCCAATTTCAGTGAGGGAAAAAATAAAGAAATTATAGAAAAGATAGTAGAAGAGATTCGGATAGTAGATGAGGTAAAGCTACTAGATTATTCTATGGATAAAGATCATAATAGATCTGTAGTAACCTTTGTTGGAGAACCAGAAAAGGTCATAGAGGCAGCTTTTAATGCAGTTAAAACTGCAGCTGAACTAATAGATATGAAAAATCATTCTGGAGGACATCCAAGAATGGGAGCTACTGATGTTATTCCATTAATACCAATATCTGACGTAACCATGGAAGAATGTGTGGAATATTCAAAGAAATTAGGAAAAAAAATAGGTGAAGAATTAAATATTTCTGTTTTTCTATATGAAAAGTCAGCTAAATCTAAAGAAAGGGAAAATCTAGCAGATGTTAGAAGAGGTCAGTATGAAGGAATGGCAGAAAAACTTAAACAAGAAGAATGGCAACCAGATTTTGGACCAAATATTTTAAATGAGAAAGCAGGAGTAACAGCAGTAGGAGCAAGGATGCCTTTAGTTGCCTTTAATGTAAACTTAGGGACAGATGATGTAGAAGTGGCAAAAAAAATAGCTAAGGTTGTAAGGGCAAAAACTGGTGGTTTCACATATTGTAAGGCTATAGGATTAGAAATAACAGAAAGAAAAATAGTACAAGTTTCTATGAATATGGTTGACTATACAAAGACCTCTTTGTTTAGGGTTTTTGATACAATAGAAAGAGAAGCTAGACGATATGGAGTAAATGTTATAGGAAGTGAAATTATTGGATTAGTACCAATGCAAGCATTAGTAGATGTAGCGGATTATTATTTAAGATTAGAAAATTTCGATTCCGGTCAAATTCTTGAAAAAAGAATGTTTGAATAGGGTGTGATAAAATGAAGGCGGATATAGTTATAAAAAATATAGACAATTTAATAACTTTAAAGGGTCCTAATAGAGCCCGAGTCAATGAAGAGATGAGGGAGATTGGCCTTATTAATGATGGAATAGTAGCTTTAAAAGATGATAAAATAATATATGTAGGCAAAGGAGAATTACCAGCATCTATTAAAACTCATAAAGATACTATTTTAATAGATGGAAAAGGGAAAACTGTAACACCAGGTTTAGTAGATTCTCATACCCATCTGGTCCATGGTGGTTCTAGAGAACACGAACTATCTATGAAATTAAAAGGAGCTAAATATTTAGATATATTAGAAGCAGGAGGTGGTATTCATAGTACAGTAAATGCCACTAAGGAGGCAAGTTTTGACCAACTTTATGATAAGGCTAAAAAGAGTCTAGATATTATGCTAGGTTTTGGAGTTACAACTGTAGAAGCAAAAAGTGGATATGGATTGGAAGATTTTGATACGGAAATCAAACAAATGGAAGTGGCAAACAAACTAAATGAAGATCATTATGTAGATATAGTATCTACGTTTATGGGTGCTCATGCTATACCAACAAAATATAAGGATAATCCAAGAACTTTTATCGATATTATCATTGATGAAATGATTCCTAAGGTATCAGAGAGGAAATTAGCCAAATTCTGCGATGTTTTCTGTGAAAAAGGAGTTTTTTCAGTAGAAGATTCCAAAGAAATACTAGAAGCTGGTATAAGATATGGATTATTACCAAAAGTACATGCAGATGAAATTGAACCTATGGGTGGAGCAGAACTAGCGGCAGAAGTAGGATGTATTACAGCGGATCATTTAGTTGCTGCAAGTGAAATAGGAATAAAAATGATGGCAGAAAAAGGAGTTATCGCAAATTTACTTCCTGGTACATCCTTTAATTTACAAACTGGGAAATTTGCGCGAGCTAAAAGGATGATAGAAGCAGGGGTTCCTGTAGCTTTATCTACAGATTATAATCCGGGTAGTTGTCCTACCGAAAATATGCAACTTGTTATGAGCCTTGCCTCTATAGTTATGAAAATGACACCAGAAGAGGTGATAACAGCAGCAACAATAAATGGAGCAGCCTCTTTAAAACTAGAAGAACAAATAGGTAGTTTGGAGGTTGGGAAAAAAGCAGACTTAGTTATATTTGATGCACCTAATTTGGATTATATTATCTATCATTTTGGAATAAACCACACGGATAAAGTTATAAGAAATGGGAAATTAGCATTTGAAAAGACAACCAATATACTATAAAATTATATTTATATTAAAAATACTAAAAGGTAGTAGCTATAGTATGGATTACTAAAATAGGGTCAACATACTGGTATATATACCTGGTCCTATTTACCTTTTTATTAAAGGAAAGCGAGACTTTTAGTTTAATAGAATATTCTATTAAACTAAAAGTCTTTTTTGGGGCATATAGCAAAGAAAGTTACGAAGCTGTAATTTTGAGTAAGGAAAAGGAGCAAAGGATATGATTACTGAAACAATCAGAGCGTTTTTTTTAATTTTTGCTGCAGAAATGGGAGATAAAACACAAATAATTGCAATGACTTTTGCAACTCAGTATAAAGTGAGGGAAGTTTTAGCTGGAGTATTTGTAGGAGTTTTTTTAAACCATGGGTTAGCAATAATATTAGGTAGATATTTATCTAAATTGATACCTATGGGTTCCATACAGATAGTTGCTGGAATTATGTTTGTTATCTTTGGATTATTGGCTCTAAAGGAAGAGGAAGTGGAAAAAAAAGGGAACAAAAGAAGTTTAAGTCCTATTGTTACTGTAGCTTTAGCTTTTTTTATTGGTGAATTAGGCGATAAAACTCAATTAACAGCTATGACGTTATCAGCAGAAGGAAACTATCCTCTTTTTATTTTAGCAGGAACTATATTAGGTATGTTAGGAACCAGTGGACTGGGAATCTTTATAGGTAGTAAAATTGGGAAAAAAATGCCAGATATTTCAATTAAAATCATATCATCTATAGTATTTATATTTTTTGGCACATTAAAACTGTACAACTGGATCCCGGTAAGGTTATTGAAAGTATCTAATATTAAAATTTATTTTGTTATAATATTATCAATTTATTTATTGTTGGTTAGAAGATTGATTCTTAGAAAAAGATATTCAAAGCATTCACCTATAAAAGATGCAGCGGCTCTTTTATACATTCAAACAAAACTTCTAAAGGAAGCGGTAGATGATATCTGTCTTGGTGAAGAAATATGTGGCAACTGTTCTGGAGATAATTGTATAATTGGTTATACAAAAAAGCTTCTTAACAATGCAAGAAATAAAGAACAATACTATATTGATCAATACGTAGACATTTCAAAATTAATAACTAAAGATTTTGAAGAAAGAAAAGTTATAGAGGCCTTAAGCTTGATAATAGCCGATTATATAACCTACGGGATGATAAAAGATGAAAATTTCATTATAAATCAAATTAAAGGGTATTTAGAACTAATTTTGCTAGGCGAAAAGATTAGATTTGACGGTGATTTGTTTAAATATATTAGGCATATTAAAAGGATTAACTATCATATAGGGGAAAACTTAGAAAACAGAATTAAAGATAAGCTTAGCTCCTCTAATTAAAAAAAACTAAAATAAAGAAGGATAAACAAGTTTTATGTAGAATAATAGAATATAGTGAAAAAAACAAGGAGGGATATTTTATGGCAGAGAACCAATATGTAGTATTTAATCTAGAAGCTGAAGAATTTGGCATCGATATTATGAATGTAAAAGAAATAATACCATATGAAGAATCTGTTAATGTACCTAATGCTCCAGAATTTATTGAAGGAATTATCAATTATAGAGGAAATGTAATTCCTATAATAAATTTAAAGAAAAGATTTAATTTAGATGTTTCAAAGACGACAAAAGACACAAGGATAATTGTTATTAACCTAGGAGATAAAGAGATTGGATTTGTTGTAGATGAAGCATCACAAACACTAAGATTAAATGAAGAACAAATCGATCCAGCTCCGGATATAATATCTGATGTAGATAGAAGATTTATTACAGGTGTCGGTAAAGTTGGTGAAGACAGGTTATTGATACTATTGGATTTACACAAAATACTAACAGATAAAGAAAAAGATGAGATTGAGAAGATGGAAATAACAAAAGAGGTGTAAACTGTGTCTAATACTTCTTCTAAAGTTGAACGTATCAACGAAATATTACAAGAAACTATATATTCTATTGAAAACAATAAAGAGGAAATATCGGAAATAGTTGAATATGCAAGAGATGATGTAAAACAAATTGAAAAAGATTTATGCAAAATCAAAGAAAGAGTTGAAGAGATAATAAAAGAAGTGGATAAATTAGAAATTGAAGAGAGGAAAAGCAGGTCTTACTTATCGAATGTAAGCAAAAATTTTAATATATATAGTGAAAAGGATTTAAAACAAGCCTATGATAGAGCTAATGAAACTAGGATTAGACTGCTTTTGAAAAGAGAAGAAGAGAAAAGATTAATAGAAAGAAGGAAAGAACAAGAATTTAGATTAAAATCTGCTATAGAAGTATATAAAAAAGCTGAAAGGGTAAGAAAATCTGTAAGTGTAGCTACTGAATATTTAAAGGGAAATTTAGATGAAATATTATTTACAGTTGACCATTTAAACAAAAGGCAGGTTTTAGGTATAAAAATAATTGAAGCCCAAGAAGAGGAAAGGGAAAGATTGGCCAGGGATATGCATGATGGGCCAGCCCAATCTATGGCAAATATATTAGTTAAAACAGAAATATGTGAAAGATTAATGGATATTGATATAAAAAAATCAAAAGAAGAGTTACAGAATTTAAAAACTATAGCTAGAACTACATTAAAGGATATAAGGAAGACAATATATGATTTAAGACCAATGTCTTTAGATGATTTAGGATTAATTCCAACCTTGGAACGTTATATATATAATTTTATCGATTATACTGGGATAGATGTAAAGTTGAATGTTCTTGGCGATGTAGTCAATTTGAATTCTACTGTAGAAATTGCTATATTTAGAATAATTCAAGAAGCTTTGAATAATATATTTAAGCACTCAAAGGCTACTGAAGCTAGAATAGTAATGGAATATTCTCCCACAAGACTTAATTTGTCCATTAGAGATAATGGAATTGGGTTTAATATAGATAAAGTAAATGAATTAGGAAGGGATACAACGGGAGGCTTTGGTTTAATTAATATAAGAGAAAGAGTAGAATTATTAAAAGGAAATCTCGAAATTAAATCCTCACCAGGGAAGGGTACTAGGATTAATATTTTTATTAAGTTACCAGAGGAGGAAAATTAGTATGGTAAATGAAAGAATATCGGTAATGATAGTTGATGATCATGTTTTAATGCGTGAAGGATTAAAACAATTATTAGAGTTAGAAGATGATATTGAAGTTATAATTCAAGCTGGTGATGGGAAAGAAGCAATTGAAAAAGCTTTGGAATATAATCCAAATGTTATATTATTAGATATAAATATGCCAAATATGAATGGCATCGATGTTTTGAGGAGATTAAAAGATCTGGGGGCAAACTCTAGCGTTATTATGTTAACCATTCATGAAGATAAAGAATACTTATTTGAAACCATGAAAATTGGTGCAGATGGATATGTTTTAAAGGACTCAGATGCTGACAGTCTAATAAAAGCTATAAGAGATGTATATAATGGGAAAACTTATATACAACCTAGTGTGGCTTGTATGTTAGTAGAAGGGATAGGAGAAATTGATGAGAAAACGAATAAAGAACTAAACAAGATAAGACTGTTGACCAAGAGAGAATATGAAGTTTTAACCTTGATAGCAGAAGGATTGAACAATAGAGATATTGCGGACAAACTATATATAAGTGAAAAAACTGTTAAAAACCATGTTTCTAGTATATTTAAAAAAATTGAAGTCAATGATAGAATCCAAGCAGCCATATTTGCGTTTAAAAATAAGATTAAGAAAATTTAAAGAAACCAAGGGGAATGACCTCTTTGGTTTCTTTTTTATGGGACGCGACACTTCAACGAAGGTTCAGGTAATATATTTCATATAGAGAGTTCATCAATATATTCAAGAACAAAAGATTTAAAAGTATCATTTAAAGGGGAAAGTTGTCTTTTGTTATGATAAACAAAGTAAAATTTACGAATGAAATCAATTCCTTTAATATAATATACTTTATATTTGTCAAGTTTAATATCGTCTAATACAGCTCTTTGGGATAAAAAGCTAATACCTATACCTAAGGATACCATTTCCTTGATAGTTTCAGTATCTCCCACATAAGCAATAATATTAAAGTCATCTATAGCAATCCCTTTTTTTAGCAGTTCATTTACTAATAAATTCCTTGTGCCAGAGCCTTCTTCTCTAAATAATATTTTTTCTTTAATAATTTCATCCATAGAGAGATAAGAATAATTTGGTTTGGGATACAGAGAATTATTAGGTGTAATTACTATCAATCTATCTTCTATTAATTCAATATAGTTTAGCTTATTAGAAGAATATTTAGCACCAACTATCCCGAAATCTGTATCCCCTTCTAAAATACTCTTTACAACGCTTTTTGAGTCTTTATCTTCCAAGGTGAAAGAGACATCTGGATATTTTTTTAAAAAGTTATCAATTATATTAGGTAGTATATACTTTCTAGGGACTGAACTAGAATAAATATGTAGATGTCCTTGAATCCGTCCTTTATAAGCTGCTAAGTTAAACTTTGCCATTTCACAAGAATTTACAATATTGATAGCATATTTATAAAACAAACTACCTGCTTCAGTTAAAGAAATCTTCTTCCCAGAACGATTAATCAATAAAGAACCTAATTCCTTTTCTAAATTCTGAATATGGTTTGTTACAGTTGGTTGTGTTATAAATAACTTTTCTGCAGCACGAGAAAAGCTTTTCAAATTAGCTACTTCTATAAAAGTTTCAAGTTGTCTTAAATCCAATTTAA
>NZ_DATHXO010000350.1:0-2130 GCF_035459645.1 Schnuerera sp. | reverse complement strand
AAATTCTATTTGCCATTCGTCGTTATCTCCTTTGTAACTGTTATCTATGGTTCCTACGCTATTGGTTTGTATTAACCCCCAATGCTTAAATGTAGAACTTCTAGGTCTTATCTCTGCCTCATATCCTTCTGGCAATTCCATTGCTACTCCTAATCCAAATTTGATTATGTCGCCTTTTTCATATTTCACAACACTTTCTAACATTGGTAAACTTGCTAACTTCTCTTTGTCTTTCCCTGTCAATATGCATCTATTGCTTCCCCATTCTTTTATGCTATCTATTCTTAAATCTATTAAATCCCCTTTGTTTATCTTTTCTAGTTTTGGATAATCTTTGCTAAAGTATTTTATTTTTATTTTCATTAAATCCCCCTCTATCATTTTTTACTTCCACCCTTTCAAACTCAATTACCCATACAAACGGATTAGATTCCCAACTGTATTTGTCTAAGTCTTGTTTTTTCATTGTACTGTCCCACAAGATAACAAATCTTGATTGATACATAGATAATCCATTTTTCGCTCCATGGCAATCTCTTGCTGTTGACTTAGGAAATGGTGTACCAGAACTTAAATCTACACCTTCATTCTTAGCTTGCTCTGATGTTATATCCTGTAACCTTTCAACTCTAATATCTGTGACTTTTAAAAATATTCTCGCTGCTTTTTTAGGCATATGGATTGATGGCTTCCATTTTCCATTGCTATATCCAACTGATATATCATCTCCATCTGCTCTATACAGATATTCTAAAAGTCCATCCCCGTTTTCATCTACATTCCCTTTGTAGCCTGTCTGCCACGTTTCCCTGACATAGAGAATATCTCCTGGCTGATATCTGCATAAATCCTTAGCATCATGATAATCTCCATCTTTGTCGGGTATTTTAAGATAACTGCTATCATTTTTATCTGTATCAGCTAATCCCAAATCTAGCTTTATAGCTCTCCTAGTACAGGACTTTCTACCTTCTAGGATTGCTTTTACCATTTCGGTAGAAAATAATATTGGCTTGGATACCTTTAATAATTCTTCTCTAGTCATCTATCCCACCCTCCTAGAATTCACGTAACAACTTTCTACTACTTCATTCTTCCTCCATATCAATCCACATTTTGTGCATAGTCTTGAGTGTCTTTTGTTGTACTTGCAAGGGACAGTTTGTCCCCCACAAATACATGTTTTTTCTATCTTCATAGCTTTTCTCGTGTATTCTTCTGCCTTTTCTTCGTTCCCCGCTAAATGTTGTATTATACTTCTATAGAGTAGTTCTACAACCTTTTCAGTCATCTTTATCCCTCCTTGATTAATTCCCTTTTAGTAATTGTTCGATTTTATTATCAAGGTTCTTGATTAGTTTCATTAATTCATCAATCGTGGTTACGTTGCTATTTTTTATCTGTAGCTCTTTATAGCCTTGTAGTGCGTTGTAAATCTTACTATAGTATCCAACGTTAACCCAGTATTCTTCGCCTTCCTTTTTGCCTTCTCTTACAGTCTTTTTTCCCTGTAAAATGTATTGCATTGAATCGCTAACAATTTGATGTTTGTTGTCTACTGAAATCTTCACTTTGCCCCTCCTAATCTAAATTTTCCACATATTGCCTGTATTTTCTAATGGTTTCTTTCAGTTCTTCTTTTTCTTTTTTTAGCTTTTTGTTTTCGTTTCTTAAAATTTGATTTTCATAGTTCAGCATCTTGTTTATTTCTTCATATTCCATTAATGCAGCTAAACATACTTCGTATTGACTATTCATTATTCCACCTCCAATAATTTTGGATTTTCATGTATATTGCCGATTATTTCAAATAATTCAGGGCTAAGTAGAAGTGCCTTATAATTCATTGTTTTGATTTCTTCATCTATATATCCATTGCTCACTTTCCCAACTATATATGTCATTCCTTTTTCTATTACTATCTTTCCGATTATTTGATGTAATAGGTCTTTTTGCATTTGTTCAGTAAGTGAATGATGTTTTAACACATCTCCTTCATAAATCTTTGTGCCATTCTTGTCTTTTAATCCTGTATATTGCCCTATTGTTTCAGGTGCAATAGTGGTCATTGGTCTTGTTAATAAATTTGTTTCAATAATGACTTTGCTATATTCTATAGGCAGCCCATGC
>NZ_DATHXO010000349.1:0-2351 GCF_035459645.1 Schnuerera sp. | reverse complement strand
TCTAAAAGGTTGTGTGTTCCCTTAATAGAAGGAGCTTCTTTGTAATCAGGGTTCATAGACATATTACCGAGTAAAGGCTCCTCATACGCCTTAGCCTTTGTATTTCCTGTACTCTTCTCAATATGGTCATACTCTATTTTTCTGATAGCCTTGGACAGTGTGTCATCTATCGGTATGACTGTATCAGACTCTTTTCGTCTACCCGGAATCCAATCTAGAATCCGCATCCACATATCACTTCCGTTCTATCCCCGTTTTTTAACAGGTATTTTTATTTTACTATCTTCAAAGAAGTGCTCTTCCTCTTCAAAGTATTCTGAGTATTCAAATATTTTCTTGCTGTTTGTAACATTATCATATGTATCTGTTTCTAGGTATCCTGCCCTATTAAGTAATAAGACGGTACCCTCCTTATCTATGATATCAACTATCTGCTTTTTATCTCCATCACCTGCAACATATACAAATACATTATTACCTCCAATAAATCTGTAGTAACTTATAATCTCTATCCAATCTAAGTCTCCAATAACTTTTTTAGCTTCCATCCATTTTTTATCTTGACTGAAAGACGACATAACTGCCTCCCTCTTATCTCTTATCCTTTACTCTGTTTACTGTATATTACTACTATATACTAATTATACCATACAATAGCTAAGTGGAAGCCTTTGTAGACTGTTTCACTCTAATAATATAGAAGATGAACAAAAAAAAGTACCATGCACGTGAGTTACGTGTACGGTACTAATAGGAGGTGTAGGGGTTTTGTTTACAAACTAACCCCTACTACAGTGTATTACATCATATTTGTTTCTTAGGTTTGTTACGTTCAATAATTTTAATGTTTTCATCTCTGTTCATAAAGCGTTTCAAAGCTTAGTATTATAGGATTCTTGGGAATTTTGGTTTCACTCAATTTCGCTTGATTTTATGAAAGGGTATTAAAAAGGTATTAAAATATCGCTGGTCGGCAATAAGTTATAGAAATAACTTTAATTATTTTTTAATACTTTCTATATAATCTATTTCTAAGGAAGAAAAAATTAAAATTATCTGGAGACCCTAAAATTCAACAAAAAGACTTCTTTTTTACGAATTGGCGTAACAACTTAATCCTATTTATATAGATTTTTTATTTACACAAAATATTTTACATTTCAAAATATTAAGGTGAATTGCATACATATCCAATCCACCTTAATCCATTTGTATCAATATTTCATATAATTATAGATATAAGCTAATCGCAATTTTCATAAGTTTTTTCTATTCCATAGACTTTATATTGTATTCTGAGGAGTTCACTCGTAACTCCTCTTATTGACAATTCATACCACTTTGAGCATTCATCTCAAAGTATATTTGTGGTAGAGGACTGTCCGAGTCGAACGGATTGAGTCAAAATATAGAATTATGCAAGGTTCCTTACCTTTCTACCTCTCAGCCCTCATATTTGGCACTCCCGACAGGACTCGAACCTGCGACAATCGAATTAGAAGTTCGATACTCTATCCATCTGAGTTACGGGAGTGTGTTTTATGTATAGGTGCTAGATAGGGGATTCGAACCCCTAATTACCTAATTTTATGTCAGGAAATTTACCATCAATCTAGCATTTGGTGGACCCTACAGGGTTCGAACCTGTGACCTGACGGTTATGAGCCATCTGCTCTACCAACTAAGCTAAGGGTCCAAGTACTGCCCGTAATAAGGAGCTATCGGACAGGTATATGATGTCGCATGTTGGATTCAAACTCTAACGGATAATACAGGCTATTTTAGTCCTCCCGTTTATGCCAATTCCAACACTTCGACTTTTTATAGTAAGCCCAGCCCTACCAAAACGGGGCTAGGGAAGGCTACAAGGGAACATGAGTGAATCGAGTATCAAGACTCTGAACGAAAAAATAAACCATAATATTGTTTGGTCTACTCTTTATACTGCTGCAAAAGTCTTTAGGATTCCTAGTTTACTATATTCACTCATCAAGACACATTATACAATTGGCTACCAGATATACGAGAAAAATACAAATATAGAACCAAGCTCCATCTATATAGCATCTTTAACACAATATCCATAGCCACCTAAAATTATTTTTTGTTATTTTTTGTTATTTTTTGTATCTATAATATGTAACTTGCTGTTAGTGTCTTTGTGACTTATATACTTATTATATCACATTCTGTAACCTTGTCAACACCTAAAGCCAACTTTTTTATGTTTGTTAGAGTTCCTTTACAAAATCATATTTTTCCTGATATAGGGTATCTAGCATAAGCTTCTCTGGATTTAAGATGTCCCCGGTTAGAACACTCTCAAATATAGAAGGCGTAAATCCACTTAC
>NZ_DATHXO010000348.1:0-1711 GCF_035459645.1 Schnuerera sp. | reverse complement strand
CTTATCATCGAATCTTCATCTCCAAATAAAGTCTCTGCTAAGGCTTTAGCCAAATATGTTTTCCCTACTCCTGTAGGCCCAACAAATATAAAGGTACCAACTGGTTTATTTGGTTCTTTCAATCCTACTCTGGCCCTTCTAACAGCGTTAGAAACTGCTTCTACTGCTTGATCTTGTCCAACGACCTTTTCATGCAAAACTTTTTCTAAATTTAGTAACCTTTCGCTTTCTTCTGTAGTCATTTTATTTACAGGAACTCCTGTCCAGTTAGATACAACCTGAGCTATTTCATCATACCCTACAACCATACTAGATGTTTGTTTTTCTTTCTCCCATCTATTTTTCTCTTTTTCCAATTCATCTTTAATATTTTTTTCCATATCTCTTATTTTTGCTGCTTTTTCAAAATTTTGAGTATTTATAGCTTCTTCTTTTTCTTGAGATAATTCTTCCAATTTTTCTTCTAAATCCTTCAATCCATCAGGAGCAACGTAAGAATTTATCCTTATCATAGAAGCAGCTTCATCTATTAGGTCAATAGCCTTATCTGGTAAAAATCTATCAGTAATGTATCTACTAGATAATTCTGCAGCTCCCTTTAAAGCATCATCGGAAATTTTAACCCTATGATGGGCCTCGTATCTGTCTCTTAGCCCTTCAAGTATTTTAATAGTATCTTCAACAGTAGGCTCTTCTACCATTATAGGTTGAAACCTTCTTTCTAAAGCAGAGTCCTTCTCTATATGTTTTCTATACTCATCTATTGTAGTAGCACCTATTACCTGGAGTTCACCTCTTGCAAGAACTGGTTTAAGTATATTAGATGCATCTATTGCTCCTTCTGCAGCTCCAGCACCAATTATAGTATGGAGTTCATCAATAAAGAGTATTACATCTCCAGATTCTTTTAGCTCCTTCATTACAGATTTTAATCTTTCTTCAAATTCACCTCTATATTTAGCTCCTGCGAGCATTCCAGGTAAATCTAAAGTTACTACTCTTTTATCCTTTATTATCTCTGGAACATTACCTTCTACTATTTTCTGCGCTAACCCTTCTGCTATGGCAGTTTTACCTACCCCAGGTTCTCCAATTAATACAGGATTATTTTTAGTTCTTCTACTTAATATTTGTATTACCCGTTCAATTTCCTTTGCTCTACCTATAACTGGATCTATCTTCCCATCTACTGAAAGTTTAGTTAAATCTCTTCCATATTTATCTAAATTAGGGGTAGAGCTATTTTTACCTTCTGGTGAAACGCCTGATTTAGAGGCATTATCTGATAGCATGCTTAAAATATCCTCTCTTAATTTTAATGTATCTACTCCCAATTTCTTGAGTATAGCTACGGCCACCCCTTCACTTTCCTCTAATAATCCTAATAAAATATGCTCTGTACCTACATAATTATGCCCTAAGTTTCTGGCTTCTAAAAAACTTAACTCAAATATTCTTTTAGTCCTTGGAGTAAACCCCATTATATCAGCATTATAGCTGCCTTTCCCTATAGCGTTTATAACTTCATTTCTAGTTTTTTCTAAATCTACTCCCATTTTTTTAAGGGATGTGGCAGCAACACCTTCCCCTTCTGCAAGTAATCCTAATAATATATGTTCTGTACCTACATAATTATGACGTAACCTTTTTGCCTCTTCTTGAGCCAACAATATTGCTTTTTGAGCTCTCTCAGTAAATCTTCCAAACATTG
>NZ_DATHXO010000347.1:0-2979 GCF_035459645.1 Schnuerera sp. | reverse complement strand
TTGCTCTGCTCGGGATACTCGGCCTTTTCCAATACATGCAGAAATTCCAGCGGCGCGTCCAGCCGCAAACAACTTTTCCTGATTAGGAGAAAAAACTATTGACAAGATTTCAAAGATGAGTTATACTAAATCTTGTCGCTAAGATAAGCACTTCGAGGTGTAGCGCAGTTTGGTAGCGCACATGGTTTGGGACCATGGGGCCGGGGGTTCGAATCCCTCCACCTCGACCATAATATCTGGGGCCTTTAGCTCAGCTGGTTAGAGCAACCGGCTCATAACCGGTAGGTCCGGGGTTCGAGTCCCTGAAGGCCCACCAATAAAATAAAAAAACGACAGACTTTGATGCTAAGGTCTGTTGTTTTTTTATTTTATTCTTTTACTTTATTAAGTAATTTTTGAATTATATTTTTAATATTTTCCACAATATATTTATTTTCAACTTTTAAAAGTATAATATCATCTGGTACCATATATTGGGATAAATCTGTTAGTTGAATATTAGAAGGTAAATTAGCTTTATCTAAAAAAAGAGCTTTTTTAGTAGGTGTAATAAAACCTTCTTTTATTTCTAAATCGATGATTATAGACTCAGATTGCCAATTTATATTATATGTATCTTGATAGTAAATAATATTTATTTCTTCATCTATAGATGATGTATTACATATAATTTTGAAAACATCTCCTACTATTATTATATCTTCAATGCATACATTTAAATTTTTTCCATTATAATTAATAAATATAGTCTTAATATTTTTTATAACATCAAATATTTTTAGAATATCTACTAAGTAATAAAGGTCGTCATAATTATGTTTTAAAATCTTTTCCTTTAAAATATTATCTTCTCTGTTCATATACTGATGATAAAAGTTAATACAGTCCTTTCCAGAATATTCATCTTCCCTATAAATTCCCAAATTTTCTTCAATGGTTTTTAATCTTAAATTTTTGAAATTAAGAAAAGCACTGTTAGCTCTAATTTTTCTATATATATCAAAACTTTCCACATTTATCATATTATTATTGATATTAAATTTTTCAAGTCTATATTTTATAAAAGGAAGGTCAAAACTATCACCATTATAGGTAATTATGAGATTAAAATTTTTTATAAAGGAATTAAATTCTTTTAACAAATCTTTTTCTTCTTTAATATTGTTTGCAAAGAATTGTTTTAAATACCATTTATTCTGTTGTATATTAAAGTAAACTAATCCTATTAGATAAATATGATTATATTTTCTACTTAACCCTGTGGTTTCAATATCTAAAAAACATGCTCGATTCTTATCAAAATAGTCAAAAATAAAGTTTTTGTTTACAAGTGAATCTTCGTATATCTCCATATATAATTCTCCCTTTTTCTATAATATGATATAATATTCCTGTATTTAGAACTATATATCGATTCTATCATAAAAATAACTAAGAATCTATTGAAAGGAGCATAGGAATGAGCCAAGATTGTGAATCTAAGCGTGATTTAAATATATCAGAATTAACTAATGAAGAATTAAAATCTAAAATAATGAAGCTAAATAATGATCAATTATTAAATATAAGAGATATGTCTTATTATTATCTTTTAAGTCAGACTGGAAAAACAATTCGACTAATGGAAGATAAAAATATATTTGAGAAAATGGATTTTATAAAGGAAAAAGATGATCTTATTAGAAATTTTAATATAATTATCAATTCATTTAAAAAGTTTCAAACAGATATAATAGAAAGCGAAGTAGAAGAAGAGATTAAAAAACTATTGGACACTAGAGAGAAATTATATGATTTGGCAATGGGGGTATATGCCTATGAAATAGAAATATCATATGTAAAAGAATTAATAGATCATACTACAATGAAGAGAATATCCAAGATAGAATATAAAGACCGTGTTGTAGATGAAACAAATGTCCATCTATTAATTAATAGAATAAGAAATATATTAGACAAAACAGAAGAAGATGATGTTTTCATTGCAATAGTTTCAAACATATTAGGTATATTACCTTTTAGAATGAGTAAAAACAAGTATTTCGACGTAGTAAAATCCACATTAGTTAGAAATTTTAATAACTACCCAATAAACGTTGTTAAAGGTCAAATAGAAGAATACAAGATACTATTTGATAGTAGGCTAAGAGGGGATTATGGTATTTTATTTGATAATTATTTTACTAGCATTCAACGATTTAGAAATACTAATATAGCTTCCAAGTCTATAGATGAATTAGAGAAAATGGCTAAAGAGGTTATCCAATTAATTGAAGAAATCAGTAAATTGAGTGTGTTTATAAATAATATGGGAGTATTAACAAATAGGTTGATAGTACTATATCTAACTAAAGATAATATTGATATTAATCTTAAGATTAAAGATAGTTTTGATAGATGGAAAGAATTTTTAAAAACTAGAGATACAAAATTATTAGATGATTTAATAAAAATATGTAATATAGAATTGGAAAATCTAGAAGATGAATTATTAAATAAAATTAATATACTAGAAGAGATTAATCAAGAAGCAGTAAAAAGACAAGAGTTAGATGATAAAACTTTTAATGGAAAAATATTGTTTACAGGAAAGGTTTTAACATACTATAACGATATAGAGTTTACCAGGCTAGATTTATTATTTTCAGATAAATATGAAATAGTGGATAAAAATTATTTAGTCCAATTAGTAGACAATTTGATCCAATATATGAATAGAAGCATATCTTCAATGAATAATGTGGAAAGAAAAGTTAGGATGAGAAGATTCTTATCTTTACTGCAATTACCTTTTGAAGATATGGAAGAGTTTTTTACTTATGTGGAATACTCTTTCGATGAGACAGCGATAGGAATTGAAGAAATACTTTTTATAATAGATGCGATAAACTATCTGCTAGATGAATATAAAGAAAGGCAATAATAGCCTTTCTTTTTTTATCTATTATATTTTAATTATTTTTGGAAATAATAGATTAA
>NZ_DATHXO010000346.1:0-3490 GCF_035459645.1 Schnuerera sp. | reverse complement strand
CCTTCCTTTAAAAAAGCATGTGTTCTAATATTATTTTCTTTAACTATTGCTAATATTTTCTCCCATTTTTTCTTGATTATTTGTAAACTCAACTCTTTCCCATCATCTAATATTGGAACAGTTTTTATTTCTTTTGGTTTCTCTAAATCCTTTTTCTTTTTTACTTTTTTCTTTGGTTCCTGTACTACATTAGTTGCTACTGGCTCACCTATCTTTATTTCACCGCTATTGATTATCTGTTCTAATTTTTTGATTCTATCTTCTAGACTTTTCTGTTCCTCTAAGTTTACCAGTTTTATAGTTGCCATTTCAAGTATAATTCTTGGTTGGGTAGCCCATTTAGCTTGAGTTTCACTTTTATTCAATATATCTAAAGATTTTAAAATATTGTCTAGAGAAATATTTTGGCTTTGTTTAATATAAAGAGAAATAGTCTCTTCATCCATATCCAAAATATCTGTAGAGTTTTGCGAAGTTTTTACAATTAAAAGATTCCTAAAATGATATATTAAATCCTTTATAAACTGATTTATATCCTTTCCCTGTTGAATAATATCATCTATTTTAACTAAAAGATCTTGCAAATTCTTTTTCTCTATATCATCCACTATAGAAAATAATAGCTCTGTATTAGCTATTCCTAATATCTCTAATGCATCTTCATAAGTTAGTTTGTCATCTTTATAAGATATACATTGATCTAAAAGGCTTAATGCATCTCTCATAGCACCCTCAGAATTTCTTGCTATTAAAGCTAATGCTTTTTCTTCTACTGATATATTTAATTCATTACATATCTTTTCCATATTGGCAACAATGTCTTTGTTTAATATTCTTTTAAAATCAAATCTTTGACATCTAGAAAGGATGGTTTGAGGCAATCTTTCCATTTCCGTTGTCGCTAATATAAATATTAGATGCTTAGGTGGTTCTTCTAAGGTTTTCAATAAGGCATTAAATGCTCCTTTTGATAACATATGAACCTCATCTATTATATATATCTTATATTTTGCCCTTGAGGGAGGATAGACTACCTTATCTCTCAGTTCTCTTATATCGTCTACACTATTATTACTTGCAGCATCCATTTCTATAATATCCATGATGGATTCTTCTAATATCCCTTTGCAAATTTCACATTCATTACAAGGATTTCCTTCTACTGGATTTAAACAATTTACTGCTCTTGAAAATATTTTAGCAGTAGAAGTCTTGCCAGTTCCTTTAGTTCCTGAAAACAAATATGCATGACCAATATTTCCTTTTTGAATTTGATTCTTTAATGTTGTTGTTATATGTTCTTGGCCTAATACTTCATCAAAAGTCTTAGGTCTATATTGTCTATACAATGCTTGATACATGAAACCACCCTTATATTGTTTAATATATATATTATACCAAAACAAAAGAATAATTACAGTATATAAATATTTTGGGATGGTTCAATAAAACCATCCCAATTTTAATTACACTTACAATCTATTAACCGCATTTACTAATCTAGATAATCCTTCTTCCAATAGGCTTCTAGGACAAGCAAAATTTATCCTTATAAAACCTTCTCCATTTTCGCCAAACCAAGTTCCACCATCAAAGGCTACTTTCCCTTTTTCAATAATAGTTTTTTCTAACCTTTCCCCATTCATTTCGTATTCTCTTAAATCAACCCAAGCTAAATATGTTCCTTCTGGCTTTATGAATTTTGCTTTTGGTAAATGTTCAATTAAATAATTGAAGATAAATTCTATATTACCTTCTAAATATATTAATAATTCTTCTAGCCACTCTTCTCCATAATTATATGCAGCCTCTAAAGCAACAATGCTTAAGGGGTTCTGTCCACTGATATTATGTTTTTCTAAAACTTGTCTATACTCTTCCATTAGTTTAGGATTTGGTATTATTATATTAGATGCTTGCATACCTGCTAAATTAAAGGTTTTACTAGGAGCTGTACAAGTTATGGAATTCATTGCAAATTTTTCACTAATGGAAGCAAACATTGTATGAGTATTTCCCGAATATACTAAATCATTATGAATCTCATCGGAAACTACTAACACATCATTTTCTAAACATAGATTCCCTATTTTAATTAAATCTTCTTTATCCCACACTTTCCCAACTGGATTATGGGGATTACATAATATAAAAATTTTGATATCTTGATCCTTAATTTTTTCTTCTAAGTCAACAAAATCAATTTCATATTTTTCTCCATCATATTTTAATGGACTATTTACTACCTTAAGGTTGTTATTATTTATAGATCTTTTGAAAGGATAATAAACAGGTTCTTGAATTAGTACCTTATCACCTGGCTTTGTAAATGCTTGTAATATAAAATTAATGGCTGGGACTACACCAGGAGTATATTCTATCCATTCCTTTTCTATATCCCATTTAAATCTATTCCTTGTCCAATTTATTATTGCATCAAAATAAGAATCTGTTCTTGTAGCATAACCGTATATTCCATGTTCCGCTCTTTTTACAACTGCATCTACAATTGGATCTGCAACTTTAAAATCCATATCAGCTACCCAAAAAGGTAAAATATCTGAGGTTCCAAACATTTCCTTTAGAGTATCTGGATCCCATTTAGTTGAATTTGTATTTTCTCTGTTTATTATTTGATCAAAGTTATATTTCATAAATATGCATCTCCTTTCCATGATTTGATGTATTTCTAAATTAAGATAATCATAAAATAATAATATATAAACATAAGTTTTGCCATGATCTCATTCTAAAAAAATTATGTTAAATTTTCTAAAGTGATTATTTGTATCTAATTGTATCATATTATTTACATAATTAGAAAATATTTTGCAATTATATTCCAATTATAAAAAATGGAGGATTCTTAAACCTCTAGGTTAATTTTTAAATTTTAATTGTAAATTTAAAACAGTTGACATATGCAAATATTTTAAGTATAATATAAATCTGTAAACAATAATTGTTATTTAGTAGGCAATAATATTTGGAGAGGTGGCTGAGTCTGGCCGAAGGCGCACGACTGGAAATCGTGTAAACGTGATGAGCGTTTCGAGGGTTCGAATCCCTCTCTCTCCGCCATTACCGTGCTAGATGGGGAGGTAGCGGTGCCCTATAACCTGCAAACCGCTATAGCAGGATTGAATTCCCAGTCTAGACGTCTATGCTTCAGGGTCTGCCCTAAATAAGTGGCGTTGACGAATGGGTCCTGCGCAACGGAAATCTATGAACCCCGTCAGGTCCGGGAGGAAGCAGCGGTAAGTAGACACTTTCGTGTGCCGTAGGGGCGCCTGTTCTGAGTTAACTGTTTAGGTAACGTCTAGGGTGTGGCGCCAAAGCTGGGTGCACGGTTACATAGAATAAAAAGCTGTGGAAAATTCCACAGCTTTTTTTATCCTTCAAAACTTTTATTTTTCCCTAATGTATATTCACCTAAATTGCCCTTCCCATAGGTAAGGCCCGTTACTGCTTTTGGTTTTTCTTTTATTTC
>NZ_DATHXO010000345.1:0-2495 GCF_035459645.1 Schnuerera sp. | reverse complement strand
AATAACTGTATTAGAAAAAGATGAAAAATCTCAAAAAGATTTAAAAATAATTAAGTATTATTTAGATAAAAAAATAAGACACAAAGAGCTTACAAGAGATTTAGCAGTTCAATTAGCAAGTAAAGGTACTTTATTAGGTACTTGGCTTGGTAATAAAAAATATCCTTACTTTTATACGTTTGATAATTTAAAATATATTTATCCTTACGGTAGATATAATGGAAGAATGGTTGGAATTATTGATTTAAAATGGCTTGATAATAAAACTGAAGAAGAAAGACAATTAATTTATAATAATCTTAATCCAATTATTACTGAAAGTAAATATGATAAATATAAAAATAATAGAGATATAAATAAAGAAAAAGAATTGAGATATATAACTTTACCAATTGAAAAATCATTAACTGCTAGAATACATACATTATCTAGAAATCAAAGGTTAGGTATTCCTTATGGTACTCAAGCTTTATTTGATATGCAGCATAAACAAAAAATGAAAGATTTAGAGATAGCTGTTGCAAATAAAATTATACGTGCTATAGCTGTTTTAAAATTTAAAGGCAGGGATGATAACGATGTAAAAGTTCAAACTTCTGATAAGAAAAAAGTATTTAGTGGTGTACGAAAAGCATTAGAAAAAATCAATAATGATGATGGTATAACCTGTGTAGCATTACCTGATTTTGCAAGTTTTGATTTTCCTGAATTAAAAAATGGTGAGAAATCATTAAACCCAGAAAAATACGAGAGTATTAATAATGACATAACTGCTGCAACTGGTGTTTCTAGTGTATTAAGTAATGGGACAAACGGTAACTATGCTTCTGCCAATTTAAATCTTGATATTATATATAAAAGAATAGGTGTGATAATTGAACAAATTGAAATTATATATAATCAATTAATTGATATTATATTGGGTAAAAGAGGAGAAAACTATATATTTGAATATAATACTGATAAACCTTTAACTAAAAAAGAAAGATTGGATGTATTAATGAAACTGCATTCACAAGAAGGATTATCTCTTAAATATGTGGTCGATCAAATTGAAGGTATAGATTGGCAAGAGTATTTAGACCAGTCATTATATGAACAAGAAGTTTTAAATCTTCCTGAAAGAATTAAACCATATTCAAGTGCCTATACAAGTACAGAAAATTCTTCTAATAGTAGTGAAAATGATAATACAATATCAAGTGGAGAAAATGATGGAAATAATAATCCAAAGCCTAGTAAGTAAAGGAGGTGAACAATAAGTGACAAAAGATTTTATTAATTTTTATAAAGATAATAAAAAAGTTGGATATATAGAATTTAAAAACATATCTAAAGATATAGGTGAAATATATATATATGGACAAATATTATCAGGTTCAGAAAAATATGAAGAAGATGATGTTACCGTTACAGATTTTAGACAGAAATTAGAAGATTTGGGAAACGTAAAAGAAATTAATATTTTTCAAAATTCTCCTGGTGGTTCTATAATGGCAGGAGTGAACATATTAAATTTATTGAATAGGCATTCAGCAATTAAAAATGTATATATAGATTCATTAAGTGCATCAATTTCAAGTGTCATAACTATGTGTTACGATAATTTATATATTTATCCAACGTCAACATTAATGATACATGAGGCTATGATGGGATTCTTCTTAGTAATGTTAAACAAAACACAGCTAAAAGAAAAAGCAGAGCAATTAGAAAGAATAGAAGAAAATATGATAATTCCTGCATATATGCAAAAAGCAACTTCTGAACTAACGGAAGATTTACTTAGAAATTTATTAATGGAGGAAAGTTGGCTTGGTGCAAAAGATATACAAAAATATTTTAAAAATGTAACATTAATTGAAAAAGAAAAAGATTTAGCAGCATGTGCAAACTTTGATATTTTAAATAAATATAATAATGTACCTCAAAAGTTTAAGGATATATTGAATAACCCAATAAATCATAAACAATTACAACATCAACAATCAAATAATTTACAGAAACAAAAACTTAAGTTAGAACTAGATTTAATCTAGTTTATTTTTATTTAAAGGAGGAATTATGTTGAATGCTTTAGAAATGAAAGAAAAATTACAAGAACTTAAAGCTGATGCTCAAAACTTATTAAATGAAAATAAAGTTAAAGATGCAGAAGCGAAAACGTTAGAAGTAAAGATTTTAAATGCACAAATTGAAATTCAAGAAAAATTAGATTTAGCAAATGAAGAAGTTGGCGATTTAAAGGATGACATTACTAAAAAGGATGAAAAAATTAATGAATTGACAACTAATTTAGAAAACTTAACTACAGAAAAAGAAGAACTTATGAACAAATTTACCGATTCAACTGATAAGATAACAGAGCTAAATGAAAAGGTAAATAAAATGCAACCAATTGTTGATGAACATAATAAACAAAAATATGAAAAAGAATTAAATGACGCAAAAGATGAGTATAAGGCTAAATTTGAAAGAGTTAATGGTTTGGAAAT
>NZ_DATHXO010000344.1:0-2255 GCF_035459645.1 Schnuerera sp. | reverse complement strand
AAGCAAAAAGAAAACCAATTATAAAAAAGGTTAGCTTAAATGCACATCCTAGAGTAGACTAACAAGATCACAGGAGTTAAACCTCCTGTGATGTGATTTATTTTAAAAATAGAAAGGGGTCTAATATGGGGTTAAGGTTTTTGTTAAGAAAAGAAAATTTCGGTGCACTTTTATATGATAGAAAAACTTTTGAATTTTATTTTATTGATCAGTTTGGATTTGATATAATTTCTAACATTGATAAAATAGGCATTCGAAAAACAATAGGGATTTATGACTATAATGATAGGAATAATGTTGTTGAATATATAGAAGAATTAAGTAAAATTGACTTAATTAAAGATAATAAAATTAATGCTGATATTATAATAAATGAGCCAACTGAAAAATCTTTGTCTGCACCAATAAAAACATATTTAACTATTACTGATATTTGTAATTTAAGATGCAAACATTGTTTTGGGGATTTTGGAGAAGGTAGTGAAATGAATATGAAAGACATTAGATACGTGTTAATGCAATTAAAAAAATTAGGGGTACCCCAAATAAGTATTACTGGTGGGGAACCTTTATGTCATCCAAGAATATATGACATAATTGAATTAATAATAGAAGAAGGTTTTACAATACAAATAACCACCAATGGTTTACTTATAAATGATAGATTTGTAAATACATTTTCTAAATACAGTAATCAATGTTTCAGAGTGTCAATTTCATTAGATGGAATAGAAGAAGCCCACGATAGAATTAGAGGCAAAGGGAATTTTTCAAAAGTCATGGATAAAATTAGATTTTTGCAATATAATAATTTAAATTTTGGTGTCAATACAGTAATTAATAATTATAATATAGATACTATAAATCAGTATTTAGATATGTTGTTAGAAAATAAAATTACTAATGTTTCTTTTTCATTAATAATGCCAACGGGAAGGGCAGGTAAAGGGCAAGTTAATCTCATTAAATTAAATGATAGTCTTTGGAAGGATAAAATTGTTAGGGTGAAGAAAAGTATAAAAGAATTTGCAATGAAAACGGCATCTTCTCAATATGCATTTGGCAAGATTGTTACTCCAGATGGAGAATTTGTTTTGGAGCATGACGAGATTCGTACTGAATTAGGGCTAAAAAGATGTGCTGCTGGTTCGTATATTGTAACTATATCATCAAATGGTGACTTACTTCCATGTGTACACTTAAGAGACGTCTTTGCTAGAAGAAAGATTTATTCTGAATCTATTTTTGATAAACCGCTAAAGGAAATATGGGATTTTAATGAGCAATTTTTATTCATGCGAAATCTTGAAGCGGGTAATATTTGTACTTCTTGTGAATCTTACATAAATGGATTATGTGTTGGAGGTTGTCCAGCTATTTCTGATATATTTTCTGATAATGTTTTTGACAACGATCCTTATTGCCATAAATGGGAGGTTAAATAAAAATATTTCACAAGTTAGATATAGAGGTAGTGCAGTATTTCATACAATAGAATAGCTTTGATTTTTATTTTTAATATGTTAAGGCTTATTCTAAAATTGTCGAGGAAGTGAATGTACATTCTTTTATCTTCAAGTTTACAGAGCTAATAGAAATGCAAGGAGGATTTTATGATAAAGGTAGATAATATCAAAAAAACTTTTGTAATCCCTGTTAAAAAAAACAATAGTTTTCTAAAAAATCTTATCTGCAGAGAATACATTCAGAAAGAAGCTGTCAAAGGAGTTAGTTTTTTTGTAAATAAAGGAGAATTAATTGGATACATTGGTCTGAATGGTGCTGGAAAATCGACAACAATAAAAATGTTATGTGGAATACTTAACCCTGATGCAGGTAGTATTAAAGTTAATGAATTAGATCCTTTTACAAATAGAAAAGAGAATAATATGAAGATAGGAGTAGTATTTGGACAACGAGGGCAATTATGGAGGGATTTGCCAGTTCAGGATTCGTTGACATTATTGAAGAAGATTTACAATGTATCTAATGATGACTATAAAAAAAGAATTAAACTTCTAGATAAAACACTTAACATAGGAGAATTCATGAAGATTCCGGTGAGAAAACTAAGCTTAGGCCAAAGGATGAGATGTGAGTTTGCTGGAAGCCTTATTCATTGGCCAGATGTAATTTATCTAGATGAACCTACCATAGGATTAGATATATTAACTAAAAGGAGAGTATTATCATTTGTCAAAGAATTGAATAAGCAATATCAAAAGACTATAATATTTACAACTCATAATATGCAG
>NZ_DATHXO010000343.1:0-2738 GCF_035459645.1 Schnuerera sp. | reverse complement strand
TTAGCTTAGACCAGATAGAAGATTTCAGGATTATAACCTGTACTCTAGAAGACGTATATTTAGCTTTGGGAGGTGTGAAGGATGGAATTAAATAAGAAACTGGATAGATTATTTGAGAATAATGCAAGTGTAGTAGTAAAGAAAGGATATAAACAGTTTTTTGTTAATCTATATTATTTGTTTAAAACTAGTTTATTTATAATTCGTGAAGACTGGCTTTGGTATTTGTTAATGATCTGTATTCGTCCTTTATCTATCATGATTTTCTTAGGGTTCTATTTTCAAGATAGTAGTAATGATATAATTTTATTTATTATAACTGGCAATATGGTTATGAGTATAGTTACAGGGACTATGTTAACTCTTGGTCAAAATTTAGGGATGTTAAAACAGTATAAAGCTTTTGATTATTATGCCACTTTACCAGTATCAAAAATAGCTTTAATTATAGCATTAGTTACAAGAACTACTATTTTAGTTTTACCTTCAATGTTGACAATTTTTTTAATCGGAAATTTCTATTTTGGCCTAGAAATGACTTTTCACCCTTTGATATTGCTAATTATTTTTATAAGTGGGTATTCCCTTTCTGGTATAGGTGCAATAATAGGAATATATAGTCGAAATATGCAAACAGCTAGTTTGATTACCCAAATTGTACAACCTATAGTTGTATTTATGGCTCCAGTTATGATCCCAGAAAATTACTTGCCAAGAATTTTAAAATATACATCACATCTAATGCCTACTACTTATGTAGCCAGAGTTCTTAGAGGAGCTGTTGTTGGGCAGATAGCATATTTTGATTTAGTAATTATTTTAATAGTTTCAGTTATTTCAATCTATCTTGTCGGAGTGAAACTAGACTGGAGAGTAGAAAATTAAATTAGACGACAAACAAAAAGTAGTAGTAGTTAGTGAAAAATAAGTCGAGGATCAACCCGACTTATTTTATTCTTATTTCCACATAAAAAGATACCCCTTCTTCTTCATTTTTAGCCCAAATTTTTCCACCGTGTAAAGTTACAATTCTATGAACGATAGCCAATCCAAGACCAAATTCTCCTTTATACCCTTTATTGAATTTAGTAAATAGAGAATCTAAGGTTTCTGGTTCAATATTTGGTCCATCATTCCAAAATTTTAGCATTACCTTATTTTCATCCTTTGGATTTAAGGATATGAGAATCGAATTTTTTGCATATCTTAACTGATTATCTAGTAGATTTTCTATAACTATTCGCCATTGTTCTAAATCACCATTGATATCTATAGGTTGTAAATTCAGTTGCCAATCAATATCAGTTCTATTCCAAGATAACCTTTCTATGACATCCTTTATCAATTTGTCCATAGAAAAATCTTCATAAGGAATATTATGAGTATTTAGATAGTCTAATTTTGTTATATAGAGTAGATTTCTTATACGTTTTTCCAATCTTTCTGCTTCTTCGTCTATTATCTTTACAGAACAATCCAAATCTCCCTTTGGGTAGATCCCATCTCTAATGGCTTGTGAAAAACTACGAATAACCATAACTGGAGTTTTTAATTCATGGGATATATGTTGTAAGAAGGATTGCTGCATTTCTTCCTGATAGATCAACTGATTTCTAAGTTGCTCTATAGATTCTCCTAATTTTCCTATTTCGTCTCCTCTATCTAATTCTACTGGTTCTTCCCATTGATTATCTGCAAGTTTTTCTACTCGTTTTTCTAATCTGACAAGAGGTCTGGATAGATATTTTGACAACAAAATAGCAGGAATCCAACTAAAGATAAAAACTAGGAACATGATCATTAATAATTTTCTAAACAAAGTTTGAACTAAATCTTCTCTATAGGAATCCCACATATAAGAGACTAAAAAAGCATCTTGGTTCAAGGCTTTTCCTTTGGTAATAACATAAAATATTTTTTCATCTCCTACTTTTCCGTTATATCTTTGACTATTTTTTTCTTGAGTCAATGCTTGGTTTTTAACTTCATTTAAAAAATTTATAGAAAGAGATGAAGATACTATGATTTGATGATCGTCATAGATTATAAAATGGTTGACTGTACGAATATTTTCTAAAGTTTGTCTTGATTTTTCTGGCCCTTGGGATTCTAATAGATCTTTTATAGAACGTATATCATACTGGTTAAACATTAAGGTTTGAGCTGATTCTATAGTTACATATATTTCATTGGTAAAGAAATCTCTTAAAGTTAATGGTAGGATAATGGCCAACATTAAAGATATACCCAAAGTAATAGTTGCAAAAACTACCCAAATTTGAATAGATAATGGCCAATTTTTCATTTTAATTTTCATTTTCAATCATCCTATATCCATATCCATAGATGGTTTCAATTCTTAATTTAGGCATCTTTTTTCTAAGACGTCTTATCAAATCGTCAACTACTCTGTCTGTCCCAAAATAGTTAGAACCCCAAACAGCTTCTAAAATTTGTTCTCTAGAAAGGGCTATACCTTGATTTTTAGCAAAGTAGAGTAATAAATCGAATTCCTTAGAGGTTAAATCTATTAAACCATTTTCTAGCTTAACCCTCCTAGATTTTTCTTCTACTATATAAGGAGGAATATTTATAATTTGATAGTTAGAACCATAGACTCTTTCCAATAAATTCTTAGTTCTAATGACTAACTCCCTAGGAAGAAAAGGTTTAGCCAAATAATCATCGCTACCTAATTCTAAACCTAAAACCCTATCAATATCTGCATCTCTTGCAGA
>NZ_DATHXO010000342.1:0-8906 GCF_035459645.1 Schnuerera sp. | reverse complement strand
TACCTCTGGTAAAATATACTATGAATGTAAAGATATTGGGAATATGAAAAATAAAGAGCTTTCCCTATTTAGACGAAATAATATAGGCTTTATATTTCAAGATTTTAATTTATTAGACAGTATGTCTGTTGAAGATAATATAGCATTGCCCCTGGCTTTATCCAAAGTTAATGCTAGAGAAATAAGAAATAAGGTAAAAAAATTGAGTCATTTTTTTGGAATAGAGGACCAAATAAAAAAGTATCCTTATCAATTATCAGGAGGACAAAAACAAAGGGTGGCAGCAGCAAGAGCCCTTATTACTTCACCTTCCATAGTCTTTGCAGATGAGCCTACTGGAGCGTTGGATTCTAAATCTTCACAAGAGTTACTACAGTCTTTAGTTAAGATGAATAAAGAGTTCGATACAACCATCATAATGGTAACTCATGATGCTTTTGCAGCTAGTTATTGTAAAAGAATCTTATTTTTAAAAGATGGTAAAATTCATGCTAGGATAGATAAGGATTCATCTAGAAAAGAGTTTTTTAAGAGAATTATTGATTTCCTTGGTTCTATGGGAGGTGGAGTAGATGAACTCTTTTAAGATAGCAATTGTTAATTTTAAAAGAAATATAGAAATCTATGGCTTATATCTTATGGCAATGGTTTTTTCTGTAGCTACCTATTATAATTTTATATCAATGCGATATAATCCTCAATTTTTAGAACATAAAGAGGCTTCAGGTTATATAGAATCTACAGCTATGAGTGCTTCAATTTTTATGATAATTTTTCTAATGTTTTTTATAGCATATTCTACTAACTTTTTCTTAAATCAAAGGAAAAAAGAAATTGGAACATATGCTTTTATGGGAATTGATAATAATAAAATAGCCTTTATATTTGCTTCGGAAGGATTATTGTTAGGCTTACTATCATTAATCATAGGGTTAGCAGTGGGCATTTTGTTTAGCAAATTATTTTTAATGATACTTGCTAAAGTAGCTCTTTTAGATATAAAAATCGATTTTTTTATATCCAAAAAAGCTATTATTTACACCATAATTGCTTATTCTATTATTTTATTCCTTGCTTTTTTAAAAGGATATATAAGCATCATTAGATCTAATTTGATTGATTTAATAAACTCTTTAAAACAAGAAGAAGAACTTCCTAAGGTTAATTATTTTAAAGGGATAGTATCCATAATAATAATTGGTATTGCATATTATATTGCAATAAATTATGGGAAAATAGGTTTTAGAACAAGCCTTTTATCTACAATACTTCTTATTATATTAGGGACTTATTGGTTATTTGGCTCTTTTTTTGCTATGGTAATAAGACATTATATAAATAAAAAAAGTTTTTTATATAGAGGCGTAAACATTGTTAGTTTTTCTAATATAGCTTTTAGAATCAAGAATAATTATAAGACTCTCACAGCAATAGCAATATTAATAACTACATGTATAACTTCTTTTGGTACAGTAAGTTCTCTTAAATATTATGTAGATAAAAATCATAAAATAGAGGTTCCTTATAATATTACCTATGTTTCAGACAATAAAGAACAAATAGATAAGGTAGATGAAATTATAAAAAAATCCAATTATAGAATAAAGGTCAAAGAAAAGGTAAATTTTTTTCATGTGCCTGAAAATGAAATTGTAGTAATTAAATTATCTGATTTTAAGGATATATTATCAAGCTTAGAAGTAAAGAATAGAGAGGATATAATTTCTGAATTTAATTTAACTGAAGATGAAGTAGGGTACATAGAAAGACCTCAAACAATGATGAGTATTCAACAAAAACAGCATATTATTATACAAGATAAAAAATATGATATAAAAATTAGCACTAAAGCTCCAGTCTTTGGAGCAGGACTTAATTATCCATGTATAGTCGTTAATGATAATGCATATGAGACATTGAAAGCTGATTTTATAGAAGAACAATTTAATGGTATTATCTTAGGTAATGAGAAAGTTACAGATTTAGAGTTAACTTTACAGTTGGCAGAAATATTACCACCAAAAGAAACTAGACTATATACTTCCTATATATCTGATATAAGTTTTTATGATTTTACGGGAATTGTTTATTTTCTAGGTGCTTTTTTATTTTTAGTATTTGTCTTTGGTACTGGAAGTATAATCTATTTTAAAACATTGAGTGAGTCTTTTAGGGATAAAAAGAAATATGAAATATTAAAGAAATTAGGAATGACTGACTTAGAAATATCTAAATCAGTTTCAAAACAGGTAGGGATTTTCTTTATATTACCATTGATTGTAGGAGCAATTCACAGTATAATTGCCATATCTGTATTAGGTGATATGATGAAATTTAATTTAATTTTTCCTACAATTATAAGTATCCTTATATTTGTACTAGTATATGGAATATTTTATGTGTTTACTAAAAGAAAGTTTATATCTATAGTTAGATAAATGAGGAAAAGTACTGAAGATGATAATATCATACAACCATTTATGGATGGTCAATACAGAGACAAAAGAAGCAGAAAAAATGAGAAAAGAAGGAATTTTAGTAGTCAAAGACCCTAATGAATTTAACAATTATACCTGTTTTAATGTTGTTCTACCTAGCTATTTGCCAGAAGGATTTGAATTTGATAGAGCAGAATTCTATGAGGATGAAAATGGTGTTGTAGAAAATACTAAATATATTGGACTATACTTTACCAATGAAAAAACAGGAAAATATATTTATATGCAACAGAGGTTTGCTGATGAAGAAACTGCATATGCAGGAGGAGCAAAAAAGGTTGAAGAAATAAAAATTAATGGTGTAGATGCTGTTTTTTATGATGATAGGAATATTGACTGGGAAGCTAATGGTGTTATTTATGCTTTATCAGGCAGAGGAGAAATTACCAAAGATGAACTAATAAAGATAGCTGAATCTATTAAGTAAAAGATTTGGTAAAATATTAAGGATTTCAAATTGCATAAAATGTGATGTTTAAAAAACAAAGAATCTCAATTCGAGATTCTTTGTTATATATAAAGAGAAAAATGTATTGCCTATATTCTAAAGTTACTACCTTTTTACCTTGTTCCGTTCTAATCTCCCCTTTAAAACTATTTTGAGAAGCAAAAACACTCTCCACTTGTATATACGTTATCATGATATATAAGTAAAATAAATATAGATATATGATATAATTTATATTACATAATATTTTAAATAGTGGGTGAGATTATGGATAATTTATTAAGGAGAAATATTAATGTTTTTTAGAACAGGCAGAAGAAATATGTAATATAAACTTTGCCTATATTTTTGGTTCCTATGCAATAGGGTATAGTTATCAAGGATAGGTCAACATAATCGTGGTTGAAAGAGAAATTGTTTTAAAGAGAAATTTAAATTATTGAGGGAGGTATATGTAAATGGCTAGAAGGACGACTACAAGAGGTAGATGCTATAATTGTAAAAAAGAATTTGGGAAAACGGCAATAAAAAGGCATTTGATGAAATGTAATAATTTGGGTGAGGGCAGTACAAATTATTTTATGTTAAAAATAGATGGATATTACAATAAAGATTACTGGATATATGTACAAATAAAAGAAACTGCTACTTTAAAGGATTTAGATTCGTTTTTAAGGGATATTTGGTTAGAGTGTTGCTATCACTTGAGTGCTTTTGAAATAAATAATCAATATTATGAGGATAGAGTTGATGACAGCTTTGATTTGTTTAGAAGAGATACAGAGGTTATGGAGGCAACTAAGTTAAAGGACATATTAAATGTTGGATTGGTTTTTAAACATGAATACGATTTTGGAAGTACGACTAGGCTAAAACTTACTGTAGTAGAAAAATATAAAAGCTTACATACAGATAACAATATAACTTTACTTGCAAGAAATAATATGACACAGTATAAATGTGAAGATTGTGGGGAAAAGGCTACCTATATGGTTTTGGATTATGGGTATGGTAGTTATAGCCTTTTTTGCGATAAATGTATAAAGGACTATGAGGATGATGAAGATTTTTATATACATCCTATCACGAATTCACCGAGAATGGGTGTTTGTGGATATTGTGGAGAAAATGATATTTATCAGTTGGATTAGAAAGTAGATTGAGGTGGTGTGGTAAAAGAAAAATGATGGGAAGCCCTTTGAAATGTAGAGTGGGACAGTGAGAACTGTCCCTGTTGTCCCATTATTCATCTACCCCATACTTCATCTTATAATAGTAGATAGCCAGTTGAGTCCTATCTCTTAAGGATAGCTTGTCTAGCATATTGGAAATATAGTTTCTAATGGTACCTTCACTTAAAAATAGTTTTTCTGCAATTTCTCTGTTGTTTAACCCTTCTGCTACCAAAAGTAAAATATCAAATTCTCTATCGGTCAGTTCTACATCTATATTATCTTTCTTAGAATATTTTTTTATATTAGATACGATCTTTGAATCAAAGACCAAATTACCAGAGTAGATTGCATTAATAGCAGGAATAATTCCCTTGATATTTTGTTTTAATATATAACCTTTACAACCTAAGGAAAGGGCTGCTCCAATATATTCATCATCCTGGAAGGTGGTAATCAATAGTATTTTAGCCTTTGGATCTATTTTTAATATTTTTTCAGTTGCATCTATGCCATTTGATTTTTCCATTCTTATATCCATAAGAATTAAATCAGGACGATGTTTATCATAAAGCTCTACAGCTTGGTGGCCATCATAACCTACAGCTAATATTTCTATTTCGTTGGCATCTATAATGGTCTTTAAGGATTCTACCACTAGAGGGTCATCGTCTATAATTATAATATTCATATATATTATCCTTTCATTAAAGTTAGATGAATTTTGAAGCCTTCATCAAATTTATAATTTACAAGGCCATTGTATTTATAGGCTATTTCTTTAATAGAAATAAGTCCAATGCCTTTATTAGAAAGTAGAGCCTCTTTATTAAAGTTACTTCCATTATCTTTTATTATTATTGTATAAAATTTTGGTTGGTCTAGTAAAGTTATTTTTAATTTTGTAGCATTAGAATGTTTAACACAATTGGTAATGCCTTCTCTTATAACTGATAGAATATCGAATTTTAAATCATAGCTTAAATCATCTTCTACTCTATATATGAGTTCTACATCAATAGCAGGGGTTTGACTAGATAATTTTTCAATCTGATTTTCCAAATCCAAGGATTCATTATATAGATTATGGATACTCTTTCTAATATCTTCCATTCCGTTTTTTAAAGTGTCTTGAAGAATGTCTAATCTTTTTAATATCTTGTCTTCAGTAGATATAATTTTTAAAGCTTCTACTTGCAATATACTACTACTTATTCCATGACCTATTGAATCATGAAGCTCTCTTGCAATCCTATTTCTTTCTGTAAGTATGGCAATTTGAATATTCTTTTCCTTATCTATTTTCAGTTGTTCATTATATTTTTCCAAGTAAAGAGTGTCTTCTTTTAATTCATCTCGTACTATCTTGTTATCATCTAAAAGAATATTATATTTTTTTGTCATAGCTGCAATATGAACTGAGACAATTGAGACAAAAAAGTTCATTGGGGAAAAATCCATTAGCATTAAAGGCAAAGTAAATAAGGTATATAAGCCAAAATCAATATACATATTATATAAAATTAGAGGTAAATAAAATACAAATAAAGTATTGGGAAAACATAGTATTAAAAATGAAATGTAGACAATTATCTTTACTCTTTTTTTATGGAATAAATCTAAAGCTAGAGAAAAGATAATACTTATAAGAAAATAAAAAGCTAAATTTTCATTAGGACTGATATTGTACATATTATATAAACAGAATAATAGGACTATAGACTTTTCCCAAAGTTTTCTCATTTTAGTTCCCCCTAAAAAATTGAAAGACTACTATAGTAATACAATTTTAAAACTTAATAAAAACACTTAAGATAAATTTGATATCTAATGACAATTGCTATGTCACCCTGAGACTTGCAGTATAAGCTCTACTATCGAAGGGTCTAAAACGAGATCCTTCACTTCGTTCAGGATGACTTCAATCTATAATTTGTTAAGTGTAGGAATTAGATATCTATAGATATATTTATATTTTAATTATACTAATATTTGCTAACAAATACAATTTCAGTTATGACAAATGTCATATGAAATCATAACTTTATACACTACAATAGGAGGTTTCTAAATTATATAATGGTCTTACAATGATATATGGGAGTGATATAGATGATAGTAAAGGTGAATAATTTAGTAAAGAGATATAAGGAATTAATTGCCCTTGACCATTTCAATATGGAAGTAGAAGAAGGAGAAATTATAGGGCTTTTAGGACCTAATGGTTGTGGGAAGACCACAGCTATAAATTGCATATTGTCCTTACTAAGTTTTGATAAAGGGGAGATAGAGGTTTTTGGTAAAAAGATGACACCTAACTCCTATGATATAAAGCAACAAATAGGATTAGTGCCTCAAGAAGTTTCTGTTTTTGACAATTTAACGGTAAGAGAAAACATAGATTATTTTTGTGGATTATATGTAGATAATAATAATTTAAAAAAACAATATGTAGATGAAGCCATAGAATTTGTGGGGCTAAAGGACTTTATTAAATTTTATCCTAAAAAATTAAGTGGTGGTTTAAAGAGAAGATTGAATATCGCCTGTGGAATTGCTCATAAGCCAAAGCTAATCTTTTTAGATGAGCCTACTGTTGCAGTAGATGCTCAAAGTAGAAATTTTATTCTAAATGGAATAAAGAAATTAAATAAGGAAGGTAGTACTATTATATATACAACCCATTATTTAGAAGAAGTAGAAATGCTATGTAAAAGGATTATTATCATGGATAATGGGAAGGATTTGGTTTCAGGGACAAAAGAAGAATTAAAAGCCATGATAACTACATCAGAAAAGATAGTAGTTGGATTCCCTACAATCCAAGATGAAATAATTTTAAAGATGAAAAATTTGCCCCATGTAATCGATATAGAAAATGATGGAGAGGACTATATTATAAAATTTGAAAATGGTCTCAATAATTTAACCAATCTTTTAGATTTTATAAAGGGAAACCAACTAACTTATACTAAACTTCATAGCCAATTACCTACATTGAATGATGTATTTTTAGAGTTAACAGGAAAGGAGCTTAGGGACTAATATGAGAGATCTATTTAGAAATTGTTTATATCAAGGTAAAAATTTATTTAGAGATTTTGGATTTTCATTTTGGAGCTTAGCATATCCATTGATTTTATCAGTTTTTTTCTATCTCTCTTTTAGTGGCATGATGAATATAGAGTTAGAGAATATAAATTTAGGGATAGAAAAAGGAAACAGAATCGGATATATATTAGAGGAAATTGAAATATTAAATATTCATAATTTTTCTCAAGACCAGGCTATAGAAAAGTTGAACAATGATGAAATTCATGGTTTTATAGATGAGGACTTAAATTTAATGGTAAAAAAATCTGGCATAAATCAAACCATAATAAAAGAAATAATTGAGCAAATAAAGCAGATGGAAAGATTAAATAGGCCTATAGAAAACTATGATTTTGAAGTGGATTATATATTGGATAGGAATCAGAATGCAAATCCAATAATTGTGACTTTTTATTCATTAATTGCTATGGTTTCTACCTATGGGGTCTTTGCCGGAATTGTAACTGTGATACTAATTCAGGCAAATTTAACTGATATTGGGGCTAGGCTTAGTATTACTCCATTAAAAAAATATAACTTTTTAATAGCAGGATTCATAGTGGCATTAACACTAAATTTATTTGCCAATGGGGTGTTGTTTATCTTTATTAAATATGCTTTAAAGATACAATTGTTTAATGAGATTAAGTATAGTAGTATTTTTGTAATATTAGGTAATGTGTTTGGAACTGCTCTTGGAATATTCATTGGTGCTTCCAATAAAAGAAGCCATAATGTAAAAACTTTAATGGCCGTAGCAACTACCTTAATTTTATCATTTTTATCAGGAATGATGGGTCCTCATATCAAGGTAATGTTGGATAAAAATATTCCTATTTTAGGTAGGATAAATCCAATTTCCATTATTAGTAATAATCTATATAGGATAAATTTATTGGAAAGTACCAAAAGTGTTAAGGAAGGAATTTTAATTTTATCCTTATATTCCATACTATTAATTTTCTCATCCTATATGTTTTTAAGGAGGCGAAACTATGACAGTATATAAGTATTTTATTAAAATAGCTTTGAGAAACAAATGGGCAATCTTATCTTATACTATAGTATTCTTCATTTTATCAATTATAAATAGTTCTAATACTACTGGAAGGGAAACAACTTTTATGGAGACCAGATTGAGGATTGGAATAATTGATAATAGCAATAGCCAATTATCTAATGGTTTAAAGGATTATTTAAAAGAGAGAAACCATATAGTAGATGTTGCTCAAGATGAAGAATCTATAAAAGAACAAATCTTCTTGGAAGCAGCAGATGCTATAATAGTAATACCTAAGGATTTTGATGAAAAGGTAATAAATAAAGAGAAGTCTGTAGAAGTTTATAGAGATGATAGGAAGGTTGAATCCATACAAATTGAAACTCAACTTAATAAATTCTTTGTCTTTGTTAATGCGACTTATAAGGATGGTAAGTTTGACTTAGATGGTATAAATACAGCGTTAAGTGAAAAAATCAAGGTAAAATTAGTCAAAGATGGTGATAAAGTAAAAAATCATAGTGCTAATGAATGGTTTAGATTTTATTTCAACTTTACAGGTTATGTAATCATAGCCACTTATATTGCAGTAATGGGTTTAGTGATGGCAGATTTTACAGATTATAATATTGAAAATAGAAGAAAAATATCTTCAAAGAAGTTTTTAAAATTTAATAGAGAGATATATTTAGGGC
>NZ_DATHXO010000341.1:0-1802 GCF_035459645.1 Schnuerera sp. | reverse complement strand
GACTATCAAATATTATTGATCCTTTGCTTTTATTTAGAGTATAATTTCCTTTTATTCTAGAAAACGTAAACATCTTAAATCTTCTTTTTTTATTTTGGAAACCTTCACCATGTAGAAAGTTTGCCAGTTCATCATCTAATAATTTATATATCATTCCTTGAACCATATGATTATATTGTATAGGTAATACTATTTTGTCAGACTCAATAGAATTAAAAGTAATTATTTCCTTCATTAATAAACCCTCCAAAAATAAAAATTATAAGATTATGTATTACTTCTACAAAAATCTTATAATTCCTTTAATTTTTTCTTTTATTTAATTTTTCATTATTTTTGTCTAAATTATTTGGATTTTATATAATTTGAAACATTATTTATTAATTTTTTTCTATCTTTAGGCAATGTCCCTTTTATCTTAATTATATTTGTTGGATGTGTTGTATCAAAAATCATAGGTTGTTTAGATTTTAGGTTTTCTAAAAGTGTTTTTATTTCTACTAATCGTTCGTTTTTATATGGAGGAGTAAACTTTCCCCTTTTAACCATATCGCTTAGCTCTGTACCATGAAAAACTTTTAGATTCATAGTAATAACTTTATTTGTTGTAAACTGATTTATCATTTTAGCAGTTGCAACAGCATTATCCACAGACTCGTCTTTACCAGCTATTCCATACATAATAATAGTATTAAATTGTATTTTTGCTTCATTTAGTTTCTTTGCTTGTTTAATTGCTTCATTTACTGTATGGCTTTTATTCATCAATTTTAGTATATCATCTCTACCTGTTTCAAATCCAATATAAAGTAATCTAAGCCCTGCATCGTGTAGAATAGATAATTCCTCTACTGAATATTTAGCAATATTCTTAATAGATGCATATGATGCTACGCATGCACAATAGGGTAAATATTGGTGTATTATTTCTAGTAATTGGTTCATTTTTTGAAATCCTATTGACATAGGATCTGCACCTACTAAAAATACTTTTTCAGTATAAAGATATCCATTTTTTAATTGCATTTCTATATCTAAAAAAGGAACTTCTGAGTATTTTTGATCTTTATACATAGAACAAAAAACACATTTATTATATGAACATCCTGATGTTATCGGTAATAAAACAGTATTCATTTCATCCTGTGGATAATAAACTGTATCATCTTTATACATAATTCCCCTCCTATAGATCATGTATTTAATAAAGTAATACTTTTACTTTATTATACAACTCAATTGCTATTTAATCAATTTTTTAAAATGTTTATATTAATTCATATAAATCTTTTATTTTATATGTTTATACAAGCCTTATTAAGTTATAGAATAATAAATATAATATATAATGCAGCAGAAACCCTGTAATCATAATGATTACAGGGTTTCTGATTGGTGTACCTAGGAGGACTTGAACCCCCAGCCTCCTGATTCGTAGTCAGGCACTCTATCCAGTTGAGCTATAGGTACTTATAAAAGTTATTATGGAGGCGGCACCCAGATTTGAACTGGGGAATAAAGGTTTTGCAGACCTCCGCCTTACCGCTTGGCTATGCCGCCAGATTAATTATGGAGCGGGTGAAGGGAATCGAACCCTCGCAACCAGCTTGGAAGGCTGGGGCTCTACCACTGAGCTACACCCGCATATAAAATTTCTTTATTTAATTTATAATACTCAGAAACACAAAGTTTCTGAGTTACTTAATCTTAGTTGGAGCGGAAGACGGGATTCGAACCCGCGGCCCTCGCCTTGGCAAGGCGATGCTCTACCACTGAGCCACTTCCGCAAATATATAAAGTTT
>NZ_DATHXO010000340.1:0-2188 GCF_035459645.1 Schnuerera sp. | reverse complement strand
ATTTTAGGTTTATTTATTAAAAATATACCATATTTAACCTTATTTTTGTTTAATTCGGTACGAATGGTAGGAAAAACGGTACGAATAGCAAAAATAAAAGGTAGATTTGTAAAAATCTAACTTTCCTTTCCTAATGGCTTTTCCTAATAAATCTAAAAGTGTCATACTTGAAAGTCTTATACACTTCATTATCCATAGAAGTTAAAAACATTAATATAGTTTCTTCATCTTTCTTTCTAATAACCTCTGCTACTTCTAGACCATCTATTTTAGGCATATCTATATCTAAGAATATGATATCAAAAGGCTTATTCTTCTCATCATAAGCATTTAATAACTCTATTCCATTTGATAGTCTATGGATTTTATAAGATATATTTTTCTTCTCTAAAATTTTTTCTATTTTATATCCAATGTAATCTAAAAAATATCTATCATCATCACAAATTCCAATATATATCATTATTATCATCCTTTAGAGATATTTCTATTTTTAGATTACCATGAATTATATATGATAGCAATACAAAAACCTCCTTAGCCGATATTGGAGGCTTTTGTATCGCTATTATTAAATTTACTCCTTTCTATAAGTTGTTTTTCCTAAATAAAAATAATCTGTTAAAACTTGTAATAATTATATAACATTTCGCTATCAAAAATGTAAATAAAAAAGTGAAAATTACAGAAAAACAATTAGCAAATTCCCTCTTTTATCTATTATATACAATTAACTTACCCTTAAAAGTAAAACTAACTCCTAATTCATCTGATATTTTCCTTCACCCTCCTTTTCCTCGATAATCCTAAGAAACTTAGTTTCATGACAATCAATCTTTTTTTGTTTCTTTCTGCATTATCACCAATGCTATAATAATTTCAATGCATAAAACTGCCCATATTAGGGGATGTACTAATTTTAGTATCGATAGTGCATGAATTGGTCTAGCAAAGTAATACAAAAAGTTATAACTAATAATAGTTAATATTAGTTGAAAAAAAGAAAAATATAATAACTTAATTCCTAATTTATTCACCTTTTTCCTCCCAACTTAAAAGATAACTTTAATAAATATATACATAATTATTGAAGTCGGTTGAATTAAAGCCCTATAAACCTAATCATTTTATAGGGCCTTAATTATTATAATTTTATGCAATTTTATATATACCTCTATGGTCGTTTAGTACTTGTCATTTGGTATAGTATTCCATCTAAATCCCTTCCAATTTTTTGTGGAGAATATGCAGTAACAGATTTCTTTTCTTTTAGTTCGCCTAACCAGCTAAATCTTTTAATATCTCCCCATGTCTTTTTCTTTAGCGGAGCAAACTCAAACCAACCATATTCACCGGGTTCAATTATGATTTCATTCTCATCCCTTACACTTGCTGAAGTAGCCCATGCAAAAGAGGCACCTGATTGCACATGAGATCTCTCTGTACTAGTTAAAGAAATGGAAAAAGAGTGAGAAGAGTTTGATGAGTATTCTAGTGTTCTTTTACTAGGGTTAGATGTATCATTATATACAATACGCGATACTCTTTCTCTTTCATTTTCAACTAAAACATCTTCACTAAAACCTAATTCATCATATCTATACCAGTCATCTGTTATACCCTGAGGTTTTTTTCCTTCCTCATTGCTCTCATATGCCAATTTTTTACTTTGAAATACTTCTTCTTTTTTGATTTGATTATACTCATTAATGGATATCTCTTTCATTTTCCCATTTCTAACAAGATAAATAGCTTTGACTTTATGTCCAGCTAAACAAAGCTGATCATCATTTTCGCTCATAGCTGTAACAAAACTTGAAAAGGTTAAAATTAAAAGCAATATTAAAAACATATTCAGAAATCTTTTCATTTTAATTCCTCCTTGACTTTACTCATAGTATCAAATATAAAAATATATTCGATACTACAATTTAAAACCTATTCCCTAATACATACAAACTACCAATACGTATCCATACTTGTCTTACTTCTTCTCAGGCTTCTTGGGTTCAAACGTTAAAAACATTGACTGCCTACCTTCTGCTGCTGTAGCTGTCTTCTTAGATATTTTAGCAATGTTTTCTAGCACTTTTACTTTTAAGTTTTTCACTTTTTTTCCTCCTCTCTAAAAATTTTTGTTTCAATATTGAATATGCAATTGAAAGCTCTGTTAAAGCTAGCATAAACC
>NZ_DATHXO010000339.1:0-8911 GCF_035459645.1 Schnuerera sp. | reverse complement strand
TTTAATACTATTGATGTATTCATGAATTATGGTTCATATTATATGAATGATTAATATAGATATGGGAATATTATTACCAACATATTTATCTATATATAATCTAGGAGGAAAGTCATGAAGAAATCAAAAAAAGATCATTTTAGAAATAAATTGTATGAAGAAAAAATAAAGATATTGAACATTATAGGCAAAATGAAAAATTCAGAGGAGTTTGGCTCTATGGATGAATACTATACTGAATTGTCTTCTTATGATAATCATCCTGCGGATTTGGGAACTGAAATGTTTGTTATGGAACAAGACAAAGGTTTAATTGATAAACTGAATAACACATTGAATGAAATAGAGGAATCAATTGAAGAGATAGAAAAAGATAATTTTGGCTTGTGTAAATCTTGTGGAAATAAAATCGATGAAAAAAGGTTAAATCTAATTCCCTATTTAAAACTTTGTGTTGATTGTTCTAATGAAAAAATACCTTTAGATAAAAAAAGGCAGTTTAGACCGGAAGAAGAAGACAGCATTAGCCCTTTTAGTAAAAATCATAGAGAAGGAAATGAGTTTGATAGGGAGGATAGCTATCAAGAAGTGGCTAGGTATAATAAAATAGAAAATGATCCTTCCTTTGGTACTGGTGATGAGATAGGAGTCTATGATGAGGAAAATAGTGGTGTAGTCGAGGAAGTGGAAAAGATTTCTCAAGAATATTATGATGAATCAAATGATTAGATGGATAAGATTATCTAAAGACTTTCATGAAATGTTTTCATTGAAAGTCTTTGCTTTTTTTAAAAAACAATAATATATAAACCTATGTTGTATTTAAACTGATTATGATTTAAAATAATATTATAATTGAATAATATAAGGAGGAAAAAATTTTGCTATATCTTATTGCGATAACAATTGTAATATTAGATCAAGTAAGTAAGTTTGCAGCTATAAAATATTTGAAGGGACATAGTCCATATATTATAGTAGAAAATTTATTTCAACTATGTTATGTAGAAAATTATGGGGCTGCTTTTGGCATACTACAAAATAGAAAGATTTTTTTTGTTATAGTTACTTTTATAGTTATAATATCTATAGTTTTTTTTCTTGTTCGATATAATCATAGTATAAACAAACCTTTGAAAATAGGATTAGTCATGTTATTAGCTGGAGCTATTGGTAATTTAATTGACAGGATTAGATTTGGATACGTAGTAGACTTTATTAGTTTTAAGCTTGCTGGAAGTTATGACTTTCCTGTATTCAATGTGGCAGATATTTTTATTGTAGCTGGGACTTTATTAATTATGACTTTGATTATGTTTAATAAACATGAATATTAAGGAGAATAAAATGGAATTAGTGGAATTTTATGTAGATGATAAAGATAATAAAAGACTGGATTCCTATGTTACAAATAAGCTAGATAATATTTCAAGGAACTATGTACAGAAATTGATTAAGGAAGGATTAATTCTTGTAAATGGTAATATTAGTAAGGCAAGATATTTAGTAAAAAGGGGAGATTTTATACAGATACAATTACCTCCCCCAAAAGAAAAGAAACCAATTCCAGAAAATTTACCATTAAATATTGTATATGAAGACGAAGATATTGTAATAGTAAATAAACCCGAGGGTATGGTAGTTCACCCTGCTAAAGGCAATGGCTCAGGTACTTTAGTAAATGCTCTCTTATACCATATTGATAAATTATCTTTTCTAAATGACAGTATTCGTCCAGGAATAGTACATAGGTTAGATAAAGATACTTCTGGATTATTAGTAATTGCAAAAAATAATTATGCTCATAATTCAATTGTGCAACAATTAAAAAAAAGAAGTGTCAAAAGAGTATATAGAGCTTTAGTTTATGGTAGAATGGAACTAGATGAAGGAACTATTAATGCTCCTATAGGTCGAAATCCTATTTATAGAAAGACGATGACAGTTAAAAATGAAAAAGGAAAAGAAGCTATAACACATTTTAAAGTTTTAGAAAAATTCCATGAATATACTTTGATAGAAGCTTTTTTGGAAACTGGTAGGACTCATCAAATTAGAGTTCACATGGCATATATTGATCATCCAATTGTTGGAGATTTAGTATATTGTAAAAGAAAAAATGAATTTAATTTAGAAACACAACTTTTACATGCAATGAAATTAGGGTTTATACATCCTAGAACTGGTAATTATATGGAGTTTGAATCAGAATATCCTGAAGATTTTAAGAGAGTTTTGAAATTATTAAGAGAAAGGAATAGGTAGGTGGTAATATTGGAAACAAAAGCTATTATTTTAGATGAAAAGGCTATACAAAGAGCAACTACTAGAATTGCTAACGAAATTATAGAACGTAATAAAGGAATTGAAGATATTATTTTAGTTGGGATTAAAACTAGGGGTGTACCTTTTGCTGAAAGACTGGCTAAAAAAATAGAAGAAATAGAAGAGGAAAAAATAGAAGTTTTAACTTTAGATATTACATTATATAGAGATGATTTAACAGAAAGATATAGTGAACCGGTAGTAAGGGATAAAAAGCTAAATTATAATATAAACGATAAAACCATCGTTTTAGTAGATGATGTAATATTTACAGGGAGGACTGTTAGAGCTGCTTTAGATGCTTTAGTAGATATTGGTAGGCCTAGAAAAGTGCAATTAGCTGTTTTAGTAGATAGAGGCCATAGAGAGCTGCCGATAAGAGCTGACTATGTAGGAAAAAACCTTCCTACTGCTAGGAGTGAGGTAGTAAATGTTTATTTAAATGAAATAGATGGGTTAGACAAAGTAGTAATAAAATCAAAAAGATAGAGAATTAATTCTCTATCTTTTTGATTTTATTAATTTTATTCTTATCTGGAGTTACAAAAATTGTATTAAAATTTTCATAAATTACCATTCCAGTTTTAGCATTTTTAGGTTTTTTAACATCTTTTTTTTCAGTATAATCAACGGGTACATTAGTAGAGTTTTTACCCTTGCTATAATAGGCAGCTAATAGAGCTGCTTCCTCTAAAGTTTTTTCAGGGACAATTTGGTTTTCACTCCTAATTATCACATGGCTACCAGGCATTTTTTGAACATGGAACCATAAATCTTCTTTGCGAGCAGTCTTTAAAGTTAAAAAATCATTCTGTTTATTATTTTTCCCAATAAAAATATGAAATCCATCTGATGAAATATAATGGTGAGGCTTAGAAGCAGTTTGCTTCTTTTGTTTTTTCTTCCCTTTACTTTTTAGATATCCCTCTTTAATCAGTTCCTCTTTAATTTCTTCTAACTCTATGACTTCGGTACAATGCTCTATACTGTTTAATACATTTTCTAGATATTCTATTTCTTCTTGAGTTTCTGGAATTTGTTTAAGAAGCAATAAATTAGCATTTTTTAGTTTTGAATATCTTTTATAATATCTTTGAGCATTTTCAGCAGGTGAATATTTCTTATTTAATGGGACAATTATTTTATCCATATATTCTGAATAAAAGTTTTCTAGTTCCACCTTTTCTAATCCTTTATCTATTCTATATAGATTGGCGGATATTAAATCAGCATATATTTTATATTTTTCTCTATTTTGACTGTCTAACAATTCTTGTTTCTGTTTAGCTAGTTTATTTAAGGAACGTTCTAATTTAATTTGTACTGATTTTCTTAAAGATTGTCCTTTTTGATATACTCTATCTAATGTATCATTTTTTATATAATAATCATCAAGGACTTTGCTAATAGAGTCTAAATATATTTTATCATGGCCAAATTGTTGTATGTCCAGAGTATAAAAAGCTTTATAATTGCCTCCAAAATCATTTTTTATTAATATAGGTTTATAATTTTCTTCCCTTATACTATTGACTATTTTCATAAATATAAAAAATATCTCTTCTTTTTCTTTAGCAATTAAACTAGCTATAGGTCTATCTATATCAATATTAGCTTGAAAACATATTTCTTTACTAACTAGAGGTCCTAGTCCTATATAGTTTGAATAAAAAAATTTATAGATTTGTTTCTTTCCATTTTCCTGGTCTATTAGATGTAAAAACTGTTCTTCATTTAATTCCAAAGGATTTATTTTATTGTTCTGATGTGGATGATTATATTCTATACCAGGTAGAACCTGTCTAACTCTACTCATATCTGGAGTAACTCTTTTAATAGAATCTATGATTTTAAAAGTATTTTTATCTATCAAAATTATATTGCTATATTTACCCATTATTTCTACTATCAGTCTTTTTTCTGTGGCATTGCCTAGTTCATCTATTGAAGAAATATCTATAAAAATAATTCTATCCATATAAAATTGTTCAATGTTTAAAATTATTCCTCCTGATAGATGTTTTCTTAATAACATACAAAACATAGGTGGAGAGGATGGATTTGATTTAATATAGTTAGTAAGATGGATTCTGGGGTTGTTGCTACTTGCTGATATTAATAACTTTCTATTTTTACCTTTATTATATATATTAATCAATATTTCATCTTTTTCATGTTGATAAATTTTATCTACTCTTCCACCTAAAATAGTACTATTTAATTCATTGACTATAGCTCTTGTAACTATTCCATCTAAAGACATTTGAATTCCTCCCCAAATAAATAATAACACTATTATATCATTTTAAAAAGGATAAACAAACTAAAGGAATTTTTTAAAAATATATTAAGAATTTGTAATAAACTATGGATTCTTTTATTATTAAATATTATAATCTCTATTTATACTATAAATAATGTTTTTAATTCCATTGACAATATAATATAAGTTGATATTATTATTCATGAAGGAGAAAGGATGAAGTCAATGATAAAGAGTATGACAGGTTTTGGTAGAGGCGAAAGTACTAATGGAATACATAATTTTAGTTTAGAGATTAAAACTGTAAATCATAGATATAATGATATTGTGTTGAAAATACCTAAACATTTAAATTATTTAGAAGAGAAAATTAAAAAAAGAATTAAGAATAGCATTAATAGAGGAAGGGTAGAAGTATATATAAATTTAGAATATATTAGTAAGTCCTCTATTGATGTAAAGGTTGATATGTTATTGGCTAAAGCATATAAAACAGGTGTAGAGACAATAAAAAAACAATTAGATATTAAAGATGAGGTAAAGCTAGCCCATATATTGTCTTTTCCTGAAATTATAACAACAGAAAGAAAAGAAATGGATGAGGATATTACTTGGGATTGTTTGAAAACTGCTTTAGATATGGCTCTAGAAAAGGTTATTAACATGAGAAAAGAAGAAGGAAATATTCTCAAAAAAGATATGGAATCTCAGATTGTAAAGATTGAAAAAATGATGGGAGAGATTGAAATAAGATCCCCTTTGGTAGTAGAAGAATACAAGGAAAAATTAAAGAATAGGATTGAAGAGTTGTTAGATGAGGATTATAATTTGGATGAGGAAAGGCTGAATAATGAAATAGCTTTTTTTGCTGATAGATCTGACATTAACGAAGAGATAGTTAGAGTTAATAGTCATATTAGACAATTTATAAAGACTTTGGAAGAAATAGAACCTGTTGGTAGAAAGCTAGATTTTATTATTCAAGAAATGAACAGAGAGGTCAATACTATAGGTTCAAAAGCCAATGATTTGGTTATAGGCAATTATGTAATAGATATAAAAAGTGAGTTGGAAAAAATAAGAGAGCAGGCTCAAAATGTAGAATAATACTAAAGGAGGTAATGATATGGGCATTAAATTAATAAATATTGGTTTTGGCAATATAGTATCTGCTAATAGGATTATTGCTATTGTTAGTCCGGAGTCAGCACCTATAAAAAGGATGATACAAGATGCTAGGGATCAAGGGATACTGATTGATGCAACTTATGGTAGAAGAACAAGGGCAGTAATTATATCTGATAGTGATCATATTATTCTTTCAGCTGTGCAACCAGAAACTGTTGCTCAAAGACTGAATAATAAATCAAATGAAAAAATAGATTTAGATTAGGAGTGGGAGGTATATGTCAAAAGGTTTTCTATTGGTAATATCTGGGCCTTCAGGTTGTGGCAAGGGTACCTTGTGTAAAAAGATTTTGGAGAGAAACGAAAAATTAATTTTTTCCGTATCTGCTACTACTAGAATGCCTAGAAGGGGAGAAACAAACGGAATTAATTATTTTTTTATAAATAAAGAAAGATTCTCTAATATGATCGAGGAAAAAGAATTCTTAGAATATGCTAATGTACATGGGAATCTATATGGAACTCCAAAACAATTTGTTTTAGAACAAGTTGAAAAAGGAGAAATAGTTATACTAGAAATAGATGTACAAGGAGCTCTACAAGTTAAAGAAGCTTATCCAGAAGCGGTATTTGTTTTTCTACTTCCACCTTCTATGAGTGAACTAAAAAATAGAATAAAGAAGAGAGGAACAGAATCTGAGAAAGATATTGATATTAGACTTAAGAATGCTTTTGAAGAACTAAAATTTATTGATGAATATGATTATATAGTAATCAATGATGAGTTAATCGAAGCAGTAGAAAAAACTGAAGCAATAATTATTGCTGAAAAGCTAAAAGTGAGAAGGTTAAAAAATATTTTAGAAAAAATTATTGATTAAGGAGGTTTATCATGTTTAATCCATCAATAAATGAACTATCAAATATTGCTGATAGTAGGTATACTCTGGTTATGTTGGCAGCTAAACGATCTAGACAATTAGTTGAGGGTGCTAAACCATTGATTGAAACATCGTCAACAAAACCTGTAAGTATTGCTATTGAGGAAATAATTGAAGGAAAGCTTAAATATAAAAGACCAGAAATAAAAGGTATTAAGTAGGTGAAGGGATGCTTAAAGATAAAAATATCATTGTGGGTGTCACAGCTGGGATTGCTGCATATAAGGCAGTGGATATAGTAAGTAAATTGAAAAAACAAAATGCTAATGTGGAAGTAATTATGACTAAAAATGCTACAAAGTTTGTTTCACCTTTAACTTTTCAAACATTAGCATTAAATCCAGTATATGTAGATATGTTTAAAGAACCTAGAAACTTCGACGTGGAGCATATTTCATTAGCTGAAAAAGCAGATGCTTTTCTGATCGCTCCAGCTACAGCAAATATAATAGGCAAAATTGCCAATGGAATTGGAGATGATATGCTTACTACTACCATTATGGCAACAAAATCTAAAGTCGTATTTGCTCCAGCTATGAATACCAATATGTATTTAAATCCAATTGTACAGAAAAATATAGATTATTTGAAAGAGTTAGGTTATGAATTTATCAAACCAGGAGTAGGTATGTTAGCATGCCAAACTTATGGTCCGGGCAGAATGGCAGAGCCAATGGATATTGTCGAATATATGATAAATAATTTTTATAATAAGGATTTAATTGGACAAAAAATTATAGTTACAGCTGGTCCTACAATAGAGCCATTGGATCCAGTAAGATATGTTACTAATCATTCTAGCGGTAAAATGGGATATAAAATAGCTAAAGAGGCAGAAAAAAGAGGTGCAGAAGTTGTATTGATAACAGGTCCTACAAATTTGGATCCTCCTATGGGAGTTAAAGTAATACGAGTAGAGACTACTAGGGAGATGTTTAATGCTGTAGAGGAAGAATTTAACCAATGTCAAGTCTTAATTAAAGCTGCAGCTCCTTTGGATTATAGACCGGAAATAGTCAGTGATGTAAAGATAAAGAAAAAAGACGGAGATAAGGATGAACTAAATATTAAATATATTAGAAATCCAGATATTGTTGCTCATTTTGGGAAAAGTAAAAAAGAACAGATAGTCGTAGGATTTGCTGCTGAAACAAATAACCTTATTGAACATGCAAAAGCAAAATTGATAAATAAAAATTTGGATTTTATAGTAGCTAATGATATTTCTAAGGATGGTGCAGGTTTTAAAACAGATACTAATCTAGTTACTATTATTGATAGTAATGGTAAAACTAAGGCTTATCCTATATTGGATAAATCGGAAGTGGCTAAAATTATAATAGATAAGATTAAAGATTTAATAAACATTAAAAGCTAGATGACAATCATTGTCTAGCTTTTAATGTTTAATCAATATAAGGGAATGATTTTATGATCGAAAAATATGCTCAAGTAATTATAGATAACAAAGCTTCAAGTACTGACAAACCTTATACCTATTTGATTGAACCAGAGATGGTGGAATCTATTGAAGAGGGTATGAGAGTATTGGTACCTTTTGGCAGAGGCAACAGGGTAATTAAAGGAATCGTTATAAATATCCATAATGATTATGAAAAAAATTATAAATTAAAAAAAATAATAGATATTATTGATGATAAACCACTTATTTCTAAGAATATGATAGATTTAAGTTTATGGATGTCTAAAGAGTACTTATCTCCCTATATGGATGCTTTTCAAACTGTACTACCTCCTGGAGATTTTAAAGAAGTTAAAACCAATATTTTTTTAAAGGATGTAGAACCAAAAAATTATGATAATTTAAATCCATTAGAGAAAGATATAGTTAAATTAATTAAAGATGAAGAAGGACAAATTGAATTAGAGGTTTTAAAAAAACTAATTCATAACAAAATATCAAATAAAAACATTAGAAATTTAGAAGAAAAAGGAATAATTGAAACTGTTTTAAATGTTCAAACTTCTATTGAAAAAAAATATCAAAAGTATGCAATTATTAAAGATAAATCTATTTCTTATGAAGATATGATAAGTATTATAGGCAAAAGAAGCTATAAACAGTTAGAAATTGCAAAATATTTATGGACTATTGATGATATATCCGTAAAAGATTTAATGAGCAAAACCAATAGTTCTCTATCCACTGTTAAATCTTTAGAAAAAAAAGGTGTAATTGAAATTTTTAATAAGGAGATATATAGAACTCCAATTAGAGATGATATCATGCCTT
>NZ_DATHXO010000338.1:0-2939 GCF_035459645.1 Schnuerera sp. | reverse complement strand
AGAAGTAGAAGAAAAGCAAGAGGTTGCAATGGTTAATGCTTTTAAAGATATATGGGCTCTAAAACAAGAAAAAGACGTTACAATAAGAGAAGCAGCTTATATGATTTCAGTAAAAAAAGTAGCAGATGTAATGAAATTAAGAGGATGGTATTAATAAAATGGGACAATGGGGACGGTTCTCGCCGTCCCATTTTTTTATGTGGTCTCGGACAGGTGCTTTGTCTACTAATTAAGGCGGAGGTGAAGTAAGATGAATTATAATGCAATAGAAAAAAACAATCAAATAATAATAAAAAAAATGATGGATTTTGAACCTAAACATATTTTTGAATGTGGTCAGGCCTTTAGGTGGTATGTAGAGGAAGATGCTAGTTATACAGCTATCCACAAAAGCAAAGTAATCAATGTAAAAAGAGATGGCAAGGACATTATATTTTCTAATACCAATATGGAAGATTTTGAAAACATATGGTATGATTATTTTGATTTAGGTAGAGATTATGGAGAGATAAAAAAAGAATTATCAAAAGACCCAATACTTAATGAAGCTATTAAATTTGGGCAAGGTATACGTATACTGAATCAAGATCCTTATGAAACTACCATATCCTTCATAATATCCGCCAATAATCAAATACCAAGGATAAAAAGGTCTATAGAGTTAATTAGTCAAAAGTATGGAGAGTCTATAGGCTCATATAATGGAAAGGAATATTATTCCTTCCCCGGTCCAGAAATTTTAGCTAGTATAGATGAAAAGGAGTTAGAAGATAATTGTAAGGTAGGTTATAGGGCTAAATACATTGTGAATACTTCTAAAATGATTAAAAATAAAGAAATAGACTTAGATAAGCTATTTAAACTACCAACGGAAACGGCTAAAGAAATACTAATGAGACTTCCCGGTGTAGGGCCTAAAGTGTCCAACTGTATTTTATTATTTTCTCTAAATAAAAATGAAGCTTTTCCTATAGATGTATGGGTGAAGAGGGTAATGGAAAGTTTATACTTTAAAGAGAATACCAGTACTAAAAAGATTTCTGCCTATGCTGAAGAAAACTTTGGTTCTCTTGGAGGATTTGCTCAACAATATCTATTTTATTATGCTAGAGAATTGGGGATAGGGAAGAAAAAAATTAAGTAATGTTTTTTAAATTGTTTTTATGATGATATAAGGATTATCAGATTTAGAATTGTTTCTAAATACTATTTATAAGTGGCAATAATGCAAATAAGAGAAATTTTAGAAGAGCAATCTATATTAATAGATTAAAATATAATTAAACTAGGGAACAACCACAGGGTTGTTTCTTATTTTTTTCTGGAAATATTTTTTCAATTAGTGTATTCTTAACTTATATATAAATTTACTTATGATAAAGGTGGGGAAATATATGTTAGGAACTGTAGTGAATTCTTTTGCAATAATTTTAGGAAGTATTTTTGGAATAATGATAAAACAAGGAATAAAGGAAGAGTATAAAAAAACTATAATGGATGGAGTAGGTCTTTCAGTTATAGTCATTGGAATAATGGGAGCTATAAAATCTGAAAATACTATTCTAGTAATTATAAGTATTGTTTTAGGTAGTATAATAGGAGAAGTTATTGGCATTGAAAAGAAATTGAATAGTTTAGGAAATAGGATGGAAGGGAAATTTGGGAAAGAGGACTCGAATTTTTCTAAAGGATTTGTAACGGCTTCTTTAGTTTATTGTGTAGGAGCTATGGCCATAGTAGGCGCTTTAGAAAGTGGTCTATTAGGTGATCACAGTACCCTTTTTGCTAAATCCATATTAGACGGTATATCTTCAATAGTTTTTGCCTCTACATTAGGAATTGGGGTAGCTTTTTCTGCTATAGCTGTTTTTTTGTATCAAGGTTTAATTACTATATTAGCTACATATTTAAAGGAACTTCTAACACCAGATATAATACTTGAAATGTCAGCGGTTGGTGGGATTTTGATTATGGCTATAGGTATAAATATATTAGAATTAAAGAAAATAAGGATAGGAAATATGCTACCAGCAATTTTTATTCCATTAATTTACTCTATTTTTGCTTCATTTTTCGGGCTATAAATCTATTTTAAATACAAATATGATGAATAGGATGTAAAGTCAAGATAATCAATAAAAAAAAGAGTAAAACTGCAATTAATTAGAAAAATTAGGGTAAATAATGAAATATAAGGAAATATAAGACTTGATTCTCCTTTTTTTATTAAGTAACATATTAATTGTACATATTAGCACTCAACAACGATGAGTGCTAATAAAATGGAAAAATTATTAGAATATAAGGAGGTAGTAATATGAACCTTAAACCATTAGGAGACAGAGTTGTGATTAAATTAGTTGAAGCAGAGGAGAAAACTAAATCAGGTATTGTTTTGCCAAGTTCTGCTAAGGAACAGATTAAGGAAGCAATTTGAAAAGGAAACCGGAAATGATTTTGAGGATGTAAATGACCTTGATGGTGTTACAGCTGTTTATATTGACTGGCTCGAACAACGCCTTGAAGCAAGTCCGCTTGAAACGCTTGTTAGTAGGCAAAATGGCAACTTACAGTAAACATACAGAAGACGGCATAGTTTTCCTTAAAGGTGAATTAGGTGAGCCTTGTTCTGATTGCAATTGGATACATGAATATCTTTGTGATTTCCCCGTTGGAAATGATAAAACCTGCGACCGGTTGATGTGTGAAGAACATGCGATGCGCATATCAGATGATATACATTACTGCCATACCCATTATTTAATGTGGGCAAATTACGTTGAAGGTAAAGGAATTGAGAAAGTATTACCTGCAAAAATACTCAATGAAGAATAGACTACTAACATAATATTATCCGAACGGATGCATTAACAATGGAACTAATTACACTCATTGCCGTGTAAATTTGTTACAATCACATGAAAATGTTAAATTGTCTT
>NZ_DATHXO010000337.1:0-2067 GCF_035459645.1 Schnuerera sp. | reverse complement strand
AATAAAGCTATGACTACAGCCGCTAAAATTAAGCTCCATAAACTATTTATAGAAAATCCAGGTGTTAGGAAAGCTGCAATTCCAACTACTATTGCAGTTACCAAAATTCTTATCAAAATTTCACCTATATCCCAATCATTGGTTCTATTGTCTGTCCTATTTTTGTTATTGTCATTATTATCCATTTTCTCACCTCCTGGTATAAGAATATCCATTTTTAATTTTTTTATACATTTTAAAAATAATATTTTATTTATTTTGTACATATGGTATATTAATAATACAAAGGGTATATTATTTATGGTAATATATAAATATGTTAAGTATAAGGAGGCGATATAATGGCAATAACTAAAGATATGCTGGTAGGAGAATTAATTCGTAATAAACCAGAATCAGTTGATATTCTATTGAGATTTGGATTAGGATGTGTTGGATGTCCTGCTAGTCAAATGGAAAGTTTAGAAGAAGCCGCAATGGTTCATGGTATAGATTTATCTCAACTGTTAAAAGCTTTAAATGAATAATAAAAAATAATCACCCCTTTTGATTTTCAAAAGGGGTGATTATTTTACTTACCTAATTATTTATTTATCTATTAATTGGTCTATTCTTGGTTTATCAAAACCTACTATTTCTTCTCCGTCAATTAGTAATACTGGAACTCCCATATGTCCCATGCTCATCAATTCTTTCCTTGCATCTTTATCTGTTTGAATGTTTTTCTCTGTAAAAGGTACACCTTTTTCTTGCAAATAATCCTTTGCCGCTACACAATATGGACAAGTATTACTAGTGAAAATTACTACATTTGCCATTTAAATTCCTCCTTAAATTTACTCAAATTATATCCATTACATATTATACCCCACTAGGGTATCTTGTGTCAAATTTTTCTTTATGGTTATATGCTACCCGATAAACAAGGTCATTAATCATAATATTTTTTCTAAAAAATTTTATGATTAATTGACATACTAGTAATTACGTACTATAATTATTAGGACTATATTGTGTTGGCGTAGTAATAATGGGGTATAATTTCTTAAAAGGATGGTATAAATGTTAAAAAATTATATGGAAGTTTTAGTTGACGAAATTTACGAAGAAACAAAGCAAAATTACCCTTCGTGTAAATGTGCGAATTATGATAATGATGTTAAATCTATTGCTTTAAATAATCTTCCACCAGTATATTTTTTGTCTACTGTTAGTGAAGGCGAAAAAAAAGCTTTTCTATTAGATAGGCAAAGAAGAATTACAGTTCTTGCAGCTCTTACACAGGCTAAAGGACTTTTATGTACCAAATGTACTAATGATAAAAAGATGAGGGAAACTATATAGCCCTCATCTTTTTATATTATTCATGTTTAACATGATCTAGTCCTTGTTTAAATAGCTGCAGAACATGTTCATCATCTAAAGAATATATGACGGTTTTTCCTTCCTTTTTAAATTTTACCAGCCTTAGATTCCTAAGGAGTCTTAAATGATGGGATATTGCTGATTGAGTCATGTCCAATAAATTTGCAATATCACATACACATAAAGAAGATTTTGATAAAACATAAATTATTTTAAGTCTAGTAGGATCTGCCAGAGCTTTAAAAATCTGAGCTAACTGATTCATAACTTCTTCTTTGTACAAACTTTCTTTTATCTCTTTTAATATAGCCACGTCAGTGACAGGTTCCTGACATATTTTCTTTTGATTTATGGTATTTTACCTCCTTCCCTAAGGTTTATGGTTCAATAAGATGGTACCATAGGATTAATAGGATATATTACCTTCCCTGTTATAGGATCAACGTATAAAATCCAATAACCTATACCATCCACTGAGTCATACCAAGTATTAAACCCTGTAATGCCTTTAAAGGGATGTTCTTGCAATGTAAACCTTCCAGGCACCCCATAAACATAGTATTTGGTTTCTTTTTCTTCTTTGTATAATCCAAATAAATAATGACCATATTTTTTAATTTGATTCATGCAAGTGGTGGAATTATGCAAGAAAGGATATTTATAATCTGAACTCATCAAATAATTATAATAAGGCAAAAATCC
>NZ_DATHXO010000336.1:0-3469 GCF_035459645.1 Schnuerera sp. | reverse complement strand
CAATAGTAATCTGATATCAAAAACTTCCTTAACATCTTCCATAGTCATTTTGGTTACGAAGTTTCCTTTTCTTGGAATATATTTTAATAATCCTTGATTTTGTAACTCAATTATACCTTCTCTTACAGGTGCCCTACTAATCTCAAGAGACTCAGCAATTTTAGATTCAAGAATACGATCTCCTTCTTTATATTCTCCTGTTAATATTTTTTTTGTTATATAATCTATAACAATATCACTTAAACTTTTCTTCCGATATCTTTCATCTCCATACATATTACTCATCTCCATAGTAAATTTTTTCTTTTGTCTACTGTCGACAATCTTCTGTATGTATATATATTCTACATAGATTTTAAAAATCCTTCTTTTTTTGAAAAATTTTTTTAAATTTTTTTATTTTATTTTTTATCCTTATAAATTAGTACATACCTTACTTCAAATATTCAAGTATTCCCTTTTTTATAGCAAAAGCTAATTTTTCTTTATATTTTTGGTCCTTCAATAATCTATTTTCTTCTGGATTAGTTATAAAACCTGCTTCTACCAATACTCCAGTATATTTAGTTTCCCTTAATATATAGAAATTTTCTGATAATACTTCAGAACTTAAATTGTCATCTTTTAGTAATTCTCCATATAAGTATGTATCTACGGAATTAGCTATTGTTTCTGCTAATTCTTTACCTTCTTCAGAGCTTGGAAAATGATATACTTTTACACCTCTAGCAGAAGAACTTTTACTTGAATTAACATGTATACTAACATAAACTAAAGGCTCATGATTGTTTATAATGGATTTTCTTGCATCTAAATCACGTCTATATCTGGATGAATTAATATCACTTAAATCCTCTAATGACTCGTCTTGTTCTCTTGTCATAACTACATCAAATCCCTCAACTAATAATTCTTTTTTTAGTTTTGATCCGATATCAAGATTAATATCCTTTTCTAAAACATCTTTTGGATCCCCAGTACCTCCATCGATCCCTCCATGGCCTGGATCGATTACAATAGTTTGTTTGACTTTATAATTAAATATTTTTGAAGCTCTAGAATTGTTTAAAAAAACTATTCCTAAGATTATAATCAATATAATTCCAGCTAAAGTCAAAAATCTTTTATTAAATTTTATTATATAAATTTTAGGTTTTCTGTTCATTTTTTCACCCTATCTAAAATAGTATCATGCTTAATTATATAATTATTTTATATTTTTAGATTATAGAACAAAAAAGGAAAAAAGAGATTTTATTCCCATCTCATTTTCTCCTTGCAAAATCAACAAATCTAAATTTATCTGGTCTATGTCTGGATTCAGTATATTGAACTCTCACCTCTTTATCTTTAAAGCCCCTAGGGAACATGCAATATACCATATTAGGTGAAAACCATGTTCCCAGACGCATTTCTTACATTTTCATTCGTTTTAAAAAGTTATTTTATCTTTTATTAGTATAGCTTATTGAAAATATCAGTACTATAATCACTAATATCTGATATATTAAGCATATTATGTTTTAGTTTAATATCTTCGAAATACTTTGTTATCAGCTCTTTTTCAATAATTCGGTCTGAACTTTCATCATCCCTTAAACCTACTCTAGTACTACTCCATGGCATTTCTGCATGAGTCATCTTTTCTAGCACCTTCCCACTATAACAACCAAAATTTCTAATTACGCTGTCTAAAATCTCCCTTTCAATCTTAGCCAATTCTATATCAGTGTAGTCACATTCATTTTCCTCAATAGGGTTGTATCCATAGTTTTTATATTTATAGTATACACTTCTATATACAGGCCCATGTACCCAAGCTTCACAATTATTATGGAATAGATATTCACCTGTAAAAGCTTTGAAAAAACCCTGGGCATAGTATAATAGTTTTTGTAACGCCAAAGGTGTTATATCTGAACAACTTAGCAATAAGTATTTTACAACATGATCAATCTTATCCTCAGATTTAACAGTTATAGAATTCTCCTTTTCAATACCCATTAACGCCTCACTACAACGCTTATATGCAATGTTTGTTATACTATCTTTATTTTCCTCTAGTACTTTTTTCATATACTTCGAGTCATTAAGGATTGTTTTTAAAGTATCTGAATATTGTTTAGTAGGAATATCTCCATCCAAATATCTAGTAAGAGTACCTTCACCCCATCCTAATAGCAAAGATAAAGGTCTTTTACCAATATCATACTTATCTAATATAAGTTCCATTTCTGAAACAGAAATCAACCCCTCTTTTTCCCTAAAAGCATTATCTAGCATTTTAAGATTATAATCACGAATATCAGCTACAAATATTTCACTTTCACACTCACTACAAATTGCAACTTTTCCTATATACTCAATTTCCTTACCTTTAATGTTTTTTGTCATTTTCTTTTCTCTGATATAGTATTTCACCATATCATGACATTTTTCACAAAATCCTAACATCTAGGTTGCCTCCTTTTTATTAATAGCCATTATCAATCTTATTTTATATATTATCAAGCTATTTATTTAAACAAATATTCTATTGGTTTATTTCTTTTATGAAAAGATACGATGAACACAAAATCATCGCCATTCCTTATTTGAGTCATATTAATTTTAATATATATATCTATATTTTCTAAAGTACCCCAATAATCTAATTCTTGGCACTTACAGAATATGTACAATATTTCATGAGAAAATTCTTCATTATCATTATCAACGGCATAACAAAAATCATCATATTGAATACCTAATAGTATTTCTTTTTCTTTTTTTGTATCAATTTTATAATCCTCAATAAAGTCTATATTTTCTTGTCTATTTTCATTTTGTGCAATTGAATACTTACCATCTAATATGAATTTTCTAAATTTAGAAAGATAGGTTTTTATATCATCTGGAGCAAGATCTGTATATTTCTTTATTTCTCTTTTAGTATTACCCAAATCTTAATCTCTCCCTTATTCTAGTATAATACAATTATACATTAATTATACCAAAAACACAATATAAAAATGTATTTATTAATACAATATATTTAATTTTCGTATCATCTGTTCATGGTTTTCTACCTTTTGCTAAACTACTATTATTTGATTTTTATTACAGTCTAATCAATTCCAGCCTAAGAATATAGATTATAGACCAAAAAAGGAAAAAAAGAGATTATTCTTCTAATCTCATTTTCTCCTTGCAAAATCAACAAACCTGAATTTGTCCGGTCTATGTCTAGATTCAGTATATTGAAACAAACTCATATCATCTAGATAGGTATAAGACTTAACCACTACAACCATATTATAGTCCTCTAAGTCTAAGTATTTTTTATCCTCATTGGACACTTGTTGTACTGTTATTTCCTTTTTAGCAAATCCAATAGTTAAACCTAGATCATTTTCTAAATATTCATATATTGAACTTTCACATACTTTCTTAGTTAGACTTGGCACATATCGGTTGTTGAAATAATCTT
>NZ_DATHXO010000335.1:0-2751 GCF_035459645.1 Schnuerera sp. | reverse complement strand
ACAAGGATGAGATTCTTCACTGACGTTCAGAATGACAAAAGCGAGATTCTTCACTGTCGTTCAGAATGACAAGTATAATGTCATCCTGAGACTTACAGTATAAGAACGACCCTCGAAGGATCTCGCATAATTAACAAAGTTTCTAAAGAACTGGAGCGACCTGTACTCGCTCAAAGCAGAGGAGGCATAAAATGAAAAAAATGATACCAATTATAATAACAATAATCATACTACTAACCCCTATCACTACTCTAGCCATGAACATTCCTGGATACGAAGGGGGAATCCAAAACGAAAGCAATTATAAAGAAGTAATATTTGTAACGGGAAAACCCATTATAATGGAAGGAACCCTAACCATAAAAACAAAAGAAAAAGATAACACTATAACGGAAACCTATAGATATGATTTAGAAAACCCAGGGGAAGATGCTAAACTAAGCAGAAATATTACCATCATTACCACATTAGAACCTAAAGGTAACCAAACTAGCTCTACTCGTACTTTGGACAAATACACTGAAACCATAAATATAAATGGGAAACGCTATGAAGTAAGACATAATAAAAAAAACCAGGACTATCCTTGGAACCAAAGCACCATAACACACAACACCCCACTATTAGAATACAATGCAGGAGATATGTCAGCAAGAAAAACCTATACCATAGATAGGGGAGCAGAAAAGGTAACAGTAGAAAGTCATGGCAAATTGGTAGGCTATGAAAGTCCATGGTCAGCAACAGAAACCCAATCCATCGAACATATAATAAACTATGAAAACCCTTTGAACCCTGATGATAATTGGGAAGGTTCTGCCACAGTTGAAGTATCTTATAATAGAACTAAAGACTATTCCTACTCTGAAAACGCCCCAAGACAAATTAGTTTTAGAGAAGGAGTAACCATAACAGAAACCTATGAAAATGTATTAAAATATATCTATGACCTACCTAGAATGACTAACAACACCATAGTAAAAGGTAGAAATCTAGGGAAGAATTCCTTTACTATGGATACAGTCCCTTATAACAAGAGACTATCCATACCAGCAGCAAGGGATATTTTAGGACATGAAAGGGAAGGAGAATTATTCCTTTTAGCCAGTATGGAAGCATTAGCTTTAAATAGCAATTATTTAGGACCAGATACCCCTATTAGTAGAGGGGATTTTGCAAAATCCATCGTCAATTCAATGGATATCCAAATAGAAAAGGAAGAAGAAACTAGGTCCCGTAGATCTAGAAGAAGAAGAGAAGAACCAGAACCACCCCTATTTAGAGACGTAGATAAAGACCATAGAAACTTTGACTATATTGAAGAAGTAGGCAAAAGAGGTATAATGTTAGGTATAGACAAAGATAAATTCTATCCAGATGAACCATTAAGTCGTGCCGAAGCCTATGCCACCATAATAAGACTATTAGGACTAGAAAATAACTTAGCCCCAAGAAACAAAAACTATACCACTGGATATAAAGACGATGCAAATATACCCCTTTGGGCAAAAGACTACATCTATATAGCCAAAGAGCTAGACATGGTAGATGGAGGAGATTATTTCTATCCTAATAGACCAATAACTAAAGGAGAATCATCAAAACTGATAGTAGACTTGATTAACTATATGCAAGAAGATTTAAGAACAGACTACAGAGAAAATCTACTCAATAATTAGGGGGAATTAAATATGACAAGCAAAAATAGAAAATACAAATACTTAGTTGGAGATCCTTCGAGGGTAAGCTTATCCTGCTATGCTCAGGATGACAGAGAGGATATTATCCTGAACATCAGCAAAGAACCACACCTCTGTCATTCGAAACACAGCAAAACCTCACACCTCTGTCATTCTGAACGAAGTGAAGAATCTCACTTCTGTCATCCAGAACATAGTGAAACCCCATACCTCTGTCATTCTGAACGAAGTGAAGAATCTCGCTTCTGTCATCCAGAACATAGTGAAGAATCTCACTTCTGTCATTCTGAACATAGTGAAACCCCATACCTCTGTCATTCTGAACGAAGTGAAGAATCTCGCTTTAAAAAACATAATCTCAAGATAATAAAAAAAATATCTACACTATTATTAATAATATCCTTACTACTAACACCAACACTATCCATAGCAGACTCACCATATAATGTAGACTATTTTTTAAACATAAAAAACATTATAGAACATAATTCTTTCTATGAACCAACAGAAGAAGAATTACTACAAGGAGCCATTAAAGGCTTGTTCCAAAGCCTAGACCCAAATAGCCAATACTATACTCAAGAAGAATTCCAAACTCTATGGGAAGATATTTCTGGTGATTTTGTAGGAATAGGGGTATATATCAAAGAGGAAAAAGATTCTATAATAATTACAGAACCTATAAAGGGAAGTCCAGCCTACAAAGCAGGAATCAAACCAGGGGACAAACTAATCTCCGTAGATGGAAAAAATGTAGAAGGTAAATCCTTAGAAGAAGTAACTAGCCTAATAAAAGGAGAACCAGGTACTTCTGTGAGAATAGGGGTCAACAGACAAGAAAAAAACATCCAAGTAAATATAAAGAGAGCAGAAATAAAAATCAATCCAGTAGAATATAAGATATTAAAAGATAAAATTGGGTATATAAAAATAAGTCAGTTCAACCCTAATACCTATGAAAACCTAGTATCTGCCTTGAAGAAACTTGACAAAGAAAATATTTCCAGTATAATAATAGACCTAAGGGACAACCCTGGTGGACTTTTGGGAG
>NZ_DATHXO010000334.1:0-1866 GCF_035459645.1 Schnuerera sp. | reverse complement strand
ACAAAAATATTTTCAATATTATTTTCAAATATATTATTATCACTATCTGTAGCAATTTTATCAGCGATAATAGGTACAATGACTGCTAGAGCATTAGTTCTATACGATTTCGTAGGAAAAAGATTAATAGAGTTTTTAAGCATTGCACCAATTCTAGTGCCTGGAACTGCATTTGCTATGGGCATACATGTAGTATTTATAAAGATGTCTTTAGCTGATACTGTATTAGGAGTAATAATAGTTCATTTATTATATACTTTACCTTATTCTATAAATATTATGAAAGATTTAACAATATCTATAGGAAAACAAATGGAAATGCAAGCTTATGTATTAGGAGCATCCCCTTTGAAATCATTTATATATATTACATTGCCATTACTTACACCAGGAATAATGGCGAGTATTAGCATGGCTTATATCACCTCGTTTAGCCAGTATTTCATTACTTTATTAATAGGTGGAGGAAAAGTTAAAACATTGAGTATCCTTATGGTGCCGTTCATATCAAAAGGAGACCGCTCTCTAGGTTCTGCCTATGCCTTAGTATTTGTTATATCTACACTTTCAGTTTTCGTAGTTATTAATAAAATAATAGAAAAACTGCAATACGAAACTAAGGGAGGAGAAATATAATTGGAATTAGAACTAAAGAATATATCTGTAACATTGTCTAATAAAAAAATATTAAGATCAATAAATTTAAAAGTTGAAAATGGAGAATTCATCTCACTTTTAGGTGCTTCAGGATGCGGAAAGACCACAATGCTAAAAACAATAGCAGGCATAATAAATCAAAGTGAAGGCTCTGTCATTTTAGGCGGAAATGTAGCGGATAATATACCAGCCCACAAAAGAAATACAGTTATAGTTTTCCAAGATTTTAGATTGTTTCCCCATATGACAGTAGCAGAAAATATAAGCTTCCCATTAAAAATGCGTGGTATTAACAAAAGTGAGCGTAGAAGAAAAGCCATAGACCTACTTAAGAAAGTTAAACTAGAAGGCTATGAAGATAGGCATGTTGATGAAATATCTGGAGGTCAAATGCAAAGAGTTGCTCTAGCCCGCGCACTTGCCGCTGATCCAATAGTATTGCTTTTAGATGAGCCCTTCTCAAGCCTCGATATTAATTTGAGAAAGGATATGAGAGAGCTAGTCTTAGAACTACAAAAAGAATATAAGATAACCACCATACTAGTTACCCATGATCAGGAAGAAGCATTGACTATGTCTCATAGAATAGCTTTCATGCATAATGGTCAAATAGAACAATATGATACTCCAGAGAATATATTTAGAAATCCAGTGAACACCGTAGTAGCCGATTATTTTTCTGAAGGAACCTATATTAATGGAGAAATAGTAAATAATAAATTTGTTAGTGAATTATTTAGCAGCAGTGTAAATAAAGAAAATGGAAAGTACAAATGCCTTGTAAGACCATCTGCAGTGAAAGTAAAAAAATATAATAACGGTGACTTTATAATAATAGACAAGGTATATCAAGGAAATAATTACTTGCTTAAGCTAAACAACACTAATAACAATCTAAAATTAGAGAGCATTGTTCCATACCCTACAGACATTGTAGAAGAAGATAGGGTTAATATAGAATTAGAAAAGGATAAGCTTATTTTTATACCTGAAAAATAAGCTTATCCCGAGTTTCATTAATACTTTTCTCCAAAACTCTTAAATTGTTCGTATACATGTTCTATATATTCATGTATATTTTTTATCTTTGGTATAATAACTTTTCTCTTCTTTCCTTTTCCAAATAATAAGCCTTTCTTCATACTTTCCTCATCTGGAGAAATATCTAGAGTATTTTCTATAAATAAATCTGGATTTAAAAGAGATGCT
>NZ_DATHXO010000333.1:0-1671 GCF_035459645.1 Schnuerera sp. | reverse complement strand
GGATGGTGAAGTTGTTGGGCTAATAGGACCTTCTGGTTCAGGTAAAAGTACTCTTATAAGATGTATAGACTATTTAGAAGAACCTACATCTGGAGATATATTCATTAATAATAAAAACATTGCTAAATCTAAAAATAAAATAGACAAGATAAGGCAGCATATAGGCATGGTGTTTCAACACTTTCATCTATTTCCTCATAAAACTGTATTAGAGAACATAACTTTGGCTCCAATTTTAACGGGAAAAAGGACTAAAGAAAAAGCAGAAGAAAAAGCTATTGAACTTCTTGAGATTATGGATTTGGTAGACAAGAAAAACGCTTATCCAGACTCTTTATCAGGAGGACAAAAACAAAGAATTGCAATTGCCAGATCCCTTGCTATGGGTCCAGAAATAATGCTTTTTGATGAAGTTACATCAGCCTTGGATCCAGAAATGGTGGGAGAGGTTTTAAACGTAATGAAACAGTTAGCTGAAACAGGTATGACAATGATAGTAGTAACTCATGAAATGGCCTTTGCGAAACAAGTTGCTGATAGAGTAATATTCATGGACAATGGAGAAATCATAGAACAGAATAATGCATTGGATTTATTTGAAAATCCACAAAATTCTAGGACAAAAGAATTCTTATCAAAAGTATTAGAATATTAATTGAGATTTTATAGTAGCAGACGGAGGATGGATTTCTAGATATTAAACTTGTTTGTAATGTTAAATTTTTGGGACAAGGAGATTCTTCTCCTTGTCCCAAAATACTATTCTACAAATACTACAGGTTTGATTAAATCTTCTTGTTTATTTTTCATTAGCATTAAAGCTTCTTCAATATGATCGAACCCGTGGAATTTATGGGTTACTAGTTTATCTGGATCTACTCTATTGTATATTACTAGGTCTATTAGTCTTTCCATTCGATTCCTGCCTCCTGGAGTTAATCCTCCTATTATGGTTTTATGAGCCATTCCACTACCCCATTCAAGTCTAGGTATAGGAATTATATCGCCTTCTCCATAATAGTTTACATTTGAAACTATACCTCCAGGTTTTACTATTTTAACAGCAGTTTTCATAATTTGAGGGCTAGCACCGGCTATAATGACTTTGTCTACTCCTTTTCCATTGGTGAGTTCCATAATTTGTTCTTCAACAGGTCCATCTTTATAATTAACAATATCTGTAGCACCATAGAATTTTGCCGCTTCCACTAATGCTTTTCTACTTCCTACTCCTAAAATTCTACTTGCACCTTGAATTTTAGCTCCTGCTACAGCCATAAGACCTACTGGCCCTATTCCAATTACAGTAACAATATCTCCTAATTGAATCTCTGCAAGCTCTGCACCATGAAACCCAGTGGTTACCATATCTGTTATCATGACGCCTGCTTCAATGGACATATTATCTGGAAGATGTGCTAAGTTCATGTCTGCATCATTAACATGGAAGAATTCTGCAAAAACTCCATCCTTGAAATTTGAAAATTTCCATCCTGCTAACATTTCTCCCGAATGTTGAGAAAAGCCTCGTTGACTTTCTATGGTTCGCCAATCTGGTGTAATAGCAGGTACAACAACCTTATCTCCAGGTTTGAAATCTTTCACTTCGCTACCTATTTCTACTATTTCTCCTACTGCTTCATGGCCTAATATCATGTTTTCTCTTTCTCC
>NZ_DATHXO010000332.1:0-4734 GCF_035459645.1 Schnuerera sp. | reverse complement strand
TGAACTCTACGATATTTTACTCTTTTAGGCATTAACATTTTACCTTCCTCCTTCCTACAAGCTATTTATAAGCTACTTTGTTGAATCCTTCTTTTTCGTTTTATTTTCTTCATCTACTTTTTTAGTAGGAAGAATCTCTCCTTTGTATATCCACACTTTTACTCCTAATTTCCCATAGGTAGTATCTGCTTCTGCAAATCCATAATCTATATCTGCTCTCAAAGTTTGAAGAGGTATTGTTCCTTCACTATAACCTTCAGTTCTTGCCATATCCGCTCCACCAAGTCTCCCGGATATAGATGTTTTAATCCCTTGTGCACCCGATCTCATAGTTCTTTGGATTGCTTGCTTCATTGCTCTTCTAAAAGAAACCCTTCTTTCAAGTTGAGATGCAATGTTTTCTGATACTAATTGAGCGTCTAATTCTGTGACTTTTACTTCTTCCACATTTATAATTACTTTTTTATTGGTCATCTTTTCAATATCTTTTCTTAAAGCTTCAACACCAGAGCCACCTTTACCTATAACCATTCCTGGCTTAGCGGTATAAATTGAAATCTTTATTCTGTTGGCAGCTCTTTCAATTTCAATCTTTGAAATCCCGGCAATAAACAACTTTTTCTTAATATATTTTCGCATTTCGTAATCTTCAATTAATAATTCATCAAAATTCTTTTTATCAGCGTACCATTTAGAATCCCATTCTTTGATTACTCCAACTCTTAATCCATGTGGGTTAACCTTTTGACCCATTAACTATCCCTCCTTTTCTACTCTCTTTCTTTAACTACTACTCCTATATGACTGGTTCTTTTTAATATAGGATAAGCCATTCCTCTGGCTCTAGGCCTCCATCTTTTAAGTTGAGGGCCATCGTTGGCATAAGCTTCTTTCACATATAAATTATCTCTATCTAAATTGAAATTATTTTCCGCATTGGCAATAGCAGAAGTTAATACTTTTTCAAGTTCTCTTGCTCCTTTTTTAGGTGTAAACCTAAGAATAGTCAAAGCTTCATCTACTTGTTTGCCCCTAATTTCGTTACATATAAAATTTACCTTTAAGGGTGAAATCCGTATATATTTAGCTACAGCTCTAGCTTCCATCCTAATTCCCTCCTTTAATATCTATTTCAACGTTGTTGATTTTTCAGTCCTTTCACCATGTCCTCTAAACATTCTAGTAGGAACAAATTCACCCAATTTGTGCCCTACCATGTCTTCAGTGATATATATAGGTACATGTTTTCTTCCATCATGAACTGCTATAGTATGCCCTACCATTTGGGGAAATATGGTGGAACGACGGGACCAAGTCTTAATGACTTTTTTATCATTTTTTTTATTTAATTCTTCTACTTTTTTAAGAAGATGATCATCACAAAATGGACCTTTCTTTAAAGATCTACCCATTATTATTCCTCCTTTCAGGTAATGATATAAGCTATTTCTTTCTTCTTCTTACGATATATCTATTAGATTTTTTATTCTTAGCTCTTGTTTTGTATCCTAATGATGGTTTGCCCCATGGTGTTAATGGTGACGGCATACCAATAGGTGTTCTTCCTTCTCCACCACCATGTGGATGGTCTACAGGATTCATAGCACTACCTCTAACATGAGGTCTTCTACCTTTATGTCTACTTTTCCCAGCTTTTCCTATTGTTAAATTTTCATGCTCTACATTTCCTACTTGGCCGATAGTTGCACGGCAATCTAGTAATATAAGCCTAAACTCTCCTGATGGAAGTCTTAATTGAGCATATTTCCCTTCTTTTGCCATTAACTGAGCTTCAGAACCTGCAGATCTAGCAAGCTGACCACCTTTCCCAGGATTCAGTTCTACATTGTGAACAGTAGTACCTACCGGGATATTTCTAAGAGGTAAGGTATTGCCTACTTTAATGTCAGCATCTGCTCCAGATTCAATAACGTCGCCAACTTTCAACTTGTTTGGAGCAAGTATATATTTTTTTTCACCATCCACATAATGAATTAATGCAATATTTGCAGTTCTATTTGGATCATATTCTATTGCTGCAACTTTTCCGGGTATTCCATCTTTGTTCCTTTTAAAATCGATAACCCTATACTTTCTCTTAGCACCACCGCCTCTATGACGCATAGTTATTTTACCTTGAGAATTTCTTCCACCTTTTCTATTTAAACTAATAACCAAGGATTTCTCTGGTTCCTTCTTAGTAATCTCTTCAAATGTAGGAACGGTCATCTCACGAATCGCCGGGGAAGTTGCTTTGTATTTTTTAATACTCATTGTTGTTCCCTCCTTCTTTAAAAACTTTACTACATTCCTTCAAAGAACTCTATCGTTTTTGAATCTTCAGTTAAAGTTACTATCGCTTTTTTCCAACTTGATCTCCTACCAACATGAACTCCCATTCTCTTTTCTTTTCCTAATATGTTCATAGTGTTTACCTTTTCAACTTTAACATCGAATATTTTTTCTACGGCTTTTTTTATTTCTGACTTATTAGCCTTTCTATCTACTTTAAAAGTGTATTTTTTATAAGCCATATCGTTCATACTTTCCTCTGTGATTATAGGTTTAATAATGATATCATGTGGAATACGCATTATACAAACACCTCCTCCACTTTTCTTACTGCATCTTTAGTTATAATAAAGGAGTCATAATTTAAAATATCATAAACATTTAATGTGTTAACAAATGTAGTTTCCACATTTGGAATATTTCTTGCAGCTTTAATCACATTGATGTTTTTTTCATCCATTACTATTAACGCTTTTTTGCCAGCCTTTATATTCCCTAAGATTTTTATCATTTCTTTGGTTTTTGGTTCTTCTAAATTCAATTCTTCCAATACAACTAATTCATCGTTTAAAACTTTAGAAGATAAAGCCGATTTCATAGCCAATCTTTTTACTTTCTTAGGTACTTTATAGCTATAATCCCTTGGTTTTGGTGCAAATGCAACTCCACCGCCAACCCAGTGTGGTGCTCTTATGCTTCCTTGTCGTGCTCTTCCTGTACCTTTTTGTCTCCAAGGTTTTCTTCCACCACCTCTTACTTCAGCTCTTGTTTTAACTGATTGGGTTCCTTGTCTCTTGTTTGCAAGTTGATTTTTTACAACTTCATAAAGTACATGCTGGTTTACTTCAACGCCAAATATATCTTCTTTTAACTCTATTTCTCCCACTTGTTCACCTAATATATTGTAAACATTCACTTTAGGCATGCCAGATCCTCCTTTCTATCTGTTATTTATCTTTTAATAACGGATTCTTTTAATATTAAAAGTCCACCTTTTGCTCCTGGAACAGCACCTTTTACCAATAGAAGATTTCTGTCTACATCAACTCTAACTATCTCAAGGTTTTGTACTGTTACTCTTTCATTTCCCATTCTGCCACCCATTTTAGAGCCTTTAAATACTCTACCTGGATCTGCAGCTGCTGCTCTGGCACCTCCACCTCTATGGTATTTTGAACCATGGCTTTCAGGTCCTCTTGAGTAATTATGTCTCTTAATAGGTCCTTGAGTTCCTTTACCTTTCGATGTTCCTATAACGTCTATTTTATCCCCTACTTGGAATACATCCGTTTTTATCTCTTGCCCTATTTCAAATTCTTCAACATTTTCGACGATAAACTCTTTTACGTATCTTTTATACTCTACCTCTGCTTTATCGAAATGCCCTTTTAATGGCTTGTTAACTCTATTTTCCTTCTTTTCTTCAAAACCTACTTGAATTGCATTGTATCCATCATTTTCTATAGTTTTTTTCTGTATAACTTTTAAAGGTCCTGCTTCAACTACAGTTACTGGAATAACAGCACCATCTTCATCAAATACTTGAGTCATTCCTATCTTTTTACCTAATATATTTTTCATCTTTACACCTCCTATTATCCTACAGCGGATTACCTTTGGTAATCATTCTAAGAAATCATAGCTTAATCTCGATATCAACACCAGCTGGCAAGTTTAGCTTCATAAGTGAATCTACTGTTTTTTGATTTGGATTAAGGATATCGATTAGTCTTTTATGGGTTCTTTGCTCAAATTGTTCTCTTGAATCCTTATACTTATGGACGGCTCTCAAAATTGTAATAACTTCTTTGTCTGTTGGTAATGGTACTGGGCCTGATACGTTAGCACCAGTTCTTTTAGCAGTTTCTACTATTTTTTGAGCAGATGAATCCAATAGTTCATGGTCATAAGCCTTTAACCTAATCCTGATTTTTTGTTTACTGTTGTTTGACATTTAATTCCCTCCTTCTATCGCATGCTATTCTTTTACATGCGACATGGAATTGTCGATACACTCCTCCGGGTGTGTTGCAATGTTTTTTTATATAAATGGCCTCCGCCATATAAGACAATTCCTGTCGCCCGATTCCCAACCGGACATTCTCAACAAAAATTCCCTGCAATACGCAGCAACCTTTTGTATCATCGCAATGTCTAAAATTTTGTGGATTTTAAAACACTACTATAGTTTATAGTATATTTTAGAAAAACTCAAGTCTTTTTTTCGTACTTTTACTACTTTTTTTAATAGGACATGAAAAGAAGGGAGCTTATCCGTCCCCTTCTTTTCATAATATATATTATTTACCCAAGAACTTTAGTAACAACTCCAGCTCCAACAGTTCTACCACCTTCACGAATAGCAAATCTTAATCCTTCTTCCATAGCTATAGGAGTTATTAGTTCTATCGTAAACTTTGCATTATCTCCTGGCATTACCAT
>NZ_DATHXO010000331.1:0-1650 GCF_035459645.1 Schnuerera sp. | reverse complement strand
TATCTTTAGGTGAGGAAGGCTCTATAGTCTTTTATAATGGATATATTTATAGAATAAGAGTTCCAAAAGTCAATGTAGTAAACCCAGTAGGTTCTGGAGATGCTATGATAGGCGGTTTTGTTTCTTCTTTATATAGAGATTATGATTTTGAATTTTCTTTAAAAGTAGCTGCAGCTTGTGGAACAGCCAATGCAATGGAAGCAGAAACGGGGAAAGTGGATATGCATAATATGAAAAGAATAATGAACGATATAGTAATTACAAAATCCAAGTTTTAAGAAACATTAAAACTTGGATTTTTTCATAAAACTTTTAAGTATCTTTACAACTTCTTTAAAAAGATAATCTCTATTTTCTTCAGTTACAGTAAGGACTATAACATCATCTCTATTTTTAATTTCATTAATAAATTCACAATTATCATCCTTTAAAACACCAAAAGCTATTTTTTCACTATTCAATATTTCAAATATTTTGGAAGTGAATATATCTATATTATTTTCTGTACACCCTAACTCGTCTAAAACAATCAAATCCCTGTTTTTTAAGCTTTTATCGAGTATTGAAAGAACACCATTTTCAAAAACATTTGCAAAGCCTTCTTTTGAATTATCTCTAGAATCCACTTTTATAATTATATATTCTTCTTCATTATCATATAATGATTTAACGATATATTTCCTATAATAACCTTCATAAATTCTTTCTGTTACATAGCCTCCCACAGATAAATTTATTTGCTGTAATGCATTTTTTAATATTGTAGATTTTCCTATTCCAATTCTGCCCGTTAAAAAAAGATTGTTCACAAACTATACCTCCATTTAGAACTATTTATAGATATTAGTTTAGCATATTTAATAAACAAATGAAATTGTTATAATATTTTCTTGTAAAAAAACTAATTATTGTGGATATTTTTGGCTATTTATTGCTTTACATAGGATGATAAGTATGTTAAAGTATTAATAAACTAAATAGATCTCCGAGCATTTTGACCTGTGAATTTTGATTTATGGTTAATTTGCCGATAGGGTTTGACTGGAAACGGTCAAGCCTCCCAGTGGAAAGGAGAAGTTCAAGATAACAGCATTATCCATTGGGATGCTGTTTTTTTACTTTTTCTCTCCCTATTTAAATAAATAAGAAAGGTGGAGGTAATGATGTTTAACAAAAATTCTAGATTAGTACCATTTATATTGGCAATAGTATTGTTATTATCACAAGGAGTTGTATTTGCAGAAGATACGAATAGTTTTGCTGTTGAAATTAGTGGAGAAGGTGTAGAAAATAAAGTTAAATTAACTTTAGATGATTTAAAATCTATGCCAGAAGAAGCTCAAATTCATGAAGAATACATATACAATAGTAAATCAGGAGAAAAATCTGTAATGGTTAAAGGGGTAAGCTTGTCCTATGTATTAAAGGAAGAAGCTGGTGTAACTATTGAAAATGCAGAGGTAAATTTTGAAGCATCAGATGGGGACACCGTGTCCTGCACGCCTTCCCGGGCCGGCGGTAGCCAGGACTGGCCGGAACTGGGGTCCAGGTACCGACGGGCCACCTCCGGCATGTCGGCCGAGGTGATGTCACCGAGCTGGTTGCGCAGCTCGAGGTACCGGGCCCGCACGTTCTCGGCCGGCATGACCA
>NZ_DATHXO010000330.1:0-1534 GCF_035459645.1 Schnuerera sp. | reverse complement strand
ATCATGGCCTACGGATTCAGCAAAGGCTCCATCCCTCATGCCAAAACCTTTCACAAAGGCTTTTCCTATATTGCCTGTTCTACCATATCTTTCTACACAAGCTATGCCTAAAGTATCTGTAGACACATCTGGTTCAGCTACTCCGTTATACACTTTTACTGTTTCTTCTAGTTTGCCTGTCAAGTTTTGATCTGGTATTACCTCTATACATCTAACTTTTGCTGTTGTTCCTTCAGTTTCTATCTGTAAATCCTTTTCAGTTATTGGAGCGATTCTTACAGATTCTTTTACCTCTAATGGATAAGTATATTTAGGTAAATCTATTAGTAATTCCCCTTTTGAAGCTATTAATTTGCCATCTATAAACACTCCATCAACTGTCATCTCATTTAAATCATCTATAACTGCTATATCTGCAGCTTTACCAGGAGCTAATACTCCTACATTATCAAGTTTAAAATATGTGGCTGGATTTATAGTAACCATTTGTATAGCTTCTATTGGATCTACCCCTTGTTTAATAGTTCTTCTTACGATTTCATTCATATGACCTAAAGTTTCTAGATCTGCTGCTACCATATCATCAGTAGCTAATATACATCTTCTAGAATCCATACCTTCCTCAGTTACAGCCCTAATACACTCAGCCATATTCTTCTGAGTAGAGCCTTCCCTCATAAATAGATATACACCTTGTCTTAACTTCTCCACAGCTTCTTCCTTGGTAGTGGTCTCATGGCAAGAACATCTACCTCCTGTGGATATAATATGAGCTGCTAATTCATTGCCAAATAATTCTGGTGCATTACCATCTACTACCATTCCCTTAGATTGAGCATACATAGTTGAAGCAAGCAAATCTGTAATTATTTCAGGTGTATTCTTATATACATGTTTAGCATTACTAAAACCTTGTAACTCACCTATTCCAATTATATTTTTATAATTCAATAATTCTTCCATATCCTTTGATGTAATATCAACCCCTGCCGTTTCTAAATCTGGGCAATCTGGAGTCAAAGCCGGTACCACTAACTTAACCTTATTGGGTACCGAATCTATTTCATCAGCCATTGCTTTCATTCCAACAGTCCCTAGAGCATTACCTATTTCATGAGGATCCGCCACTAAAGTAGTTGTACCTGATGGAATTGAAAGCCTGGAAAACTCTGTTATAGTAAGCATACTAGATTCAAAATGCATATGAGAATCTATAAATCCTGGAGATAGATACTTTCCTCTAACATCTATAACCAATGTATCTGGTCCAATTAAATCCTTACAATCTCCTACCAATACTATATATTGTCCTTTAATGGCAATGTCGGCTTTATAAACTTCTCTAGTGATGACATTTACTACTTCTCCATCAAATAAAACTACATCAGCAAATTCTTTGTCGCCCATTAAAACATCGATTAAATTCCTATATTCCATTGCCATCTTCATATATTTGGTATCCAAATTATTCCTCCTTTCCCTTGTTCAATTCATAATTCACAGTTGTTTAGGACATAAAGAACCGTCCCTGCTG
>NZ_DATHXO010000329.1:0-2607 GCF_035459645.1 Schnuerera sp. | reverse complement strand
CTAAATTTCCTGATTCAACTATTTTTCCATCCTTCATAACAAATAATTTATCATAGTTACTTAAGATATTTAAATCTAATTTATGTGTAACAGTTAATAAAGTTGCATCTAGATTAACCAATGTTTTTTCAATTTCTCTTGCCGTAACTTTATCTAAAGACGATGTTGCTTCATCTATAAGCAAAACTTCTATATCTTTAATCAATGCTCTAGCTATAGCAATCCTTTGCATTTCTCCACCTGATAACTCTACCCCACCTTCTCCAACAATTGTATCTAAGCCATGTGGAAGTTTTTTAACAATTTGAATTATTCCCGATTGTTTTAGTACTTTATTAAGTTTCTCCTCAATACATTCGTTGTATAAACAAATATTGTTTCTTAAGGTATCTTTAAACATAAACACTTTTTGATGTATTATGCTAACCTTTCTATAATAAGATTTTGAGTCAAAATCTCTAATATTTACATCATCAAAAATAATCTTCCCTCTATAATTATTAATTTGTCTAATTAATGCCTTTAATAAAGTCGTTTTCCCACATCCACTTTCTCCAATTAAAGCATATTTTTTTCCCTTCTCTAATTCCATACTTATACCAGCCAGAACATCCCTTTGTTGATCATACGAATAATTTAAATCCACCACATCAATTGAATTTTTAAATCTAAACTCCTGAACTCCTTGAATTACATCTAAATCAACAATATTAATAACTTCTCTTTGAATTGTATCTATAATCTTAGTAACTGACCTCATCTTTATACCATAGGTAGAAATCGATATTATGGGATTTACAATATAATTCATGAGTTGAACAGCAGCAATCATTGAACCTATTGTCATATAGTCGTTAATAACCAAATAACTAGCTATTAATAAGTTAACAAAAAATATGGCAAACCCTAATACAATAGATAATGCTCCTTGAAAACCTTGCAAAACATTAAATTTATATCCTTCTATTTCAGATTGAATATCATCTTCTAGTGTCATACTAATTATTTTATCTTCTATATTAAACCCTTTAATTACTTCAAAACCCTGAGCTATTTCTTTAATTCTATTGGTAAATTTTTCAAGTTTATGGAGATATTCAGCCTTTAATGCTTGGTTTTTCTTAGTAAGTAATTGTGGTATAACTACTGGAATCCATCCAAAAACAATAATCGCTAATGTTAGCCGTACATTAATATGTAATAACAGAAATAAAGCTACTATAAATAATAGTGCGTCCTGAAAAACATTAGTTATACTTGAAAGATAATTTTCTTTCACCATTTTAACATCATTATTAAGTAATGATATTAATTCCGAGCTTGTTAATCTATTGTGTCCATCAGCATTTATAAAACTTTCTATTATGTCTTTTTTATAATCTATCATAACCTCTTTATTTAAAGCAGCAATGCTAATCTTTGATAAAATCTCACATACAAATACTGATATTAAAAAAATTATTGCATATATCATTAAAACATTAATGCTATAGCTTAAATTCCCCACTGCAGTATCAACAATTGTTTTAAACAGTATAGCTTGTAAAGTTTGAATAACTGAAACAGCCACTATAAAAATAATATTTACTAACATTAATAACTTATGATTTAAAATATATTTCTTCATTTATCACAACAACTCCAATGAATAATTTTTTTCAAATTTCTGAGTAAATTCATTTAATTTACCATCCATAGCTATTTCCGTTAGTTTAATTAACAACTCTTCTGTTAATTTAACATGTTCATTACAATTATTTTTATTAATAGTAATTGCCTCATCTTTTATAAGTGATTCAGCCACACATTTTCTACACCAAAAACTTGCTATACAATTATTGCAGTCTTGATGGTTTCCTTTATTTAATATTTTTAATTTCATGCTTGCATTTCTAAATCCTAAATTTATTAAATGTATACTATCGAATATATTCCCGATGTTATATCCTTTCTTATTAGTGAATAGTGGACATGGCCATATGTCTCCATTACAATCAATAGATACTTGTGTAACTCCTGCATTGCAAAAATATAAATATCGAGATTGAGATAAAATACTACTTAAAATAAGTTTTAATGAATCATTACAATTTATATTGCAATTAAAAATATCATCAAAAAACTTATCTACTTCACCATTAATTGCTGTTTTCTTCATATTCGTTAATGTGATATCTTTATTTTTTGATACAACATTATATATAGATATTCTCGGTATATTTAAATCTCTATATAAATTATTAACAATTTCATCTTTATCTAATAATTCACTCGATTGTTTTGTATAAGTTCCTTGTAAATAACAAACATTTTCAGTTTCCTTATTTAGTTTAAATACATTACTAACAATATCATCATATGAACCTTTACCATTGGGGTATTTTCGATGGATGTCATTGATTTCCTTTGGGCCATCTATACTTACTGTCACTTTAATCCCATACTTTTCAATTATTTCATGTATTATTTCGTTATAAATAGTACCATTTGTCTCCATTAAAAAGTTGACACCTTTATCTTCAAAAATTTTACATATTGTTTCAATTGCATCTACTGACATTAACGGTTCTCCTCCAAAAAAAAGTATATTGGATATATTGGGCATTT
>NZ_DATHXO010000328.1:0-3382 GCF_035459645.1 Schnuerera sp. | reverse complement strand
ATTTGTGGGAGGTGATGGTACAGCTAGAGATGTATATGAAAGTGTAGGAAATAAGCAATTGGTCTTAGGGATTCCTGCTGGAGTTAAGATTCATTCACCAGTATATGCTAATACACCTGAAAAAGCAGGTGAGTTAGCTTTATTATACTTAACAGGAAAGAACATTGCTGTTAAAGAAGAAGAAATAGTTGATATTGATGAAGAAGCTTTTAGAAATGATATTGTTAGGACTCAGTTATTTGGATACTTAAAAGTACCAGTAAATAAAAGGTTTATGCAGAATAAGAAAGCACCAACCCCTTTAAGTGAAGAAGCAACCCAAAAGGCAATAGCTTTGGATATAGTAGATCATATGGAAAGAAATACTTGTTACATAATAGGACCTGGAACTACCACAAGGGCTATCATGCAAACTTTACAATTGCCATATACCTTATTGGGAGTAGATGTAGTTATGAATAATGAAATAATAAAAAAAGATGCCTCTGAAAAAGATTTACTAAACTATGTTAGCATATATCCAAGCAAGCTAATACTCACTCCTACAGGAGGACAAGGATATTTACTAGGTAGGGGAAATCAACAGATAAGCAACGATGTAGTAAAAAGAATTGGTAAGGAAAGCATCATTATAGTTTCAACGAATAGTAAAATAATAGAATTAAGAGGAAAACCTTTGCTGGTTTATACAGGAGATAGTAAGGTGGATGGGATGTTGAAAGGATATTATAAGGTGAAAGTTGGATATGGAATGGAGATAATGTATGTAGTTGAAGGGGAATGGTGAGGAGTGTAAAGATACATTAAATATTCCGAAATTTTCGAGAATTGCGAGGTGGTTTAATTGGGAAATAATATAAAAGTTATAAATTCCATTTATGTTTAAAAACGATTTAAAAAATTTTATAAGATAGGAGGATTATATGATTTTTCTTAAATTTTCACCAATAATTATTATGGTAGCTGCTTTGTTGTCAGGTATTGAAGTAAAAGTTGCTGCTTGTTTTGCAACTATATATGGTATTATAATAGCTATGCTTGTTGAAAAAAGGAAATTTAACGAAGTTACTAATATAGTTTATGAAGGTGTAGCTACTATAATAGAAGTATTTTTTATATTAATGTTTTCGTATGCTATGGCTGAGGTATTTATGGCTACTGGAGTAGGAGCTTCTATAATTAGGATTTCACTACGGTTGGGTCTTACAAGTAAATCAGTCGCATTAGTAGGATTCCTTGTTACGGCTGTCTTATCCATTGCAACAGGTACTTCATGGGGTACTTTTGCTGCATGTGCACCGATTTTCCTCTGGGCAAATCATATTGTAGGGGGAAGTGTTGCTCTTACTATGGCTTCTATAGTTGGAGGTTCTTGTTTTGGAGATAATATTGGTTTGATTTCTGATACTACTATAGTAAGTTCAGGGATACAGAAGGTAGACATAGTTGATAGAATAAGGCATCAAGGGGTATGGTCTATATTATGTTTAATTTTAGCGGCAATATTAATTTATTTTACTGCCGTTGGGATGCATTTTCCTGACAATGCTATTAGTGCAACAGAGGCAATTGAACAAATACCAGAGGATGCTTGGGTAACACTAGAGGCAGAGAGACCATCAGCTGTTGCCCTTTTAAATCAAGTTAAAGAAGGTGTTCCAGGATATATGGCAATTCCTTTAATCATTGTACTTGGCTTTGCATTTAAAGGACTACCTACAATTATATGTTTACTTTTAGGAATAATTTCAGCTTTCATATTAGGTCTTGGAGCTAAAACTATTGATTTTATGACTTTAAGTGAACTATTGTTTACAGGGTTTTCAGATGCAGGTAATCACTCTGTATCAATGATGCTATGGGCTGTTGCTTTTGGTACTGTTATGAATATGATGAATGCCTTCGAACCATTATCAAGATTTATATTAAGAATTTCAAGAAATGTCAGACAATTGATGTTCAATAATGGTTTACTATGTATATTTGGTAATTTAGCCTTAGCAGACGAGATGGCACAAATAGTAACAATTGGACCAATAATTAAAGATATGACTGATGAGAATGTAGAAGGTAGCGAAGAAGATATGTATAAATTACGCCTTAGAAATGCTACCTTATCTGATGCAATGGGTATTTATTCTGCTCAATTTGTACCATGGCATTGCTATGTTGTATATTTTATCACCATTGCGGGCTCTATATATCCACTTCATCAGTTTACCTTTGGTGATATTATAAGATATAATTATATGTCTATATTAGCCGTTGTATCTATACTTATTCTTACTTTAACTGGTACTGATAAGTTTATACCACTATTTGGCATTCCAAAAGAACCACAAGTAAAACTTAAAAAGAAGAGTAATGTTCCTATATCATAAAAATTTATAAAAATTAAAAGGCGAATTTTTCGCCTTTTAATTTTTTTCTATATATTTTGATGTTGTAAGATCTAACATACCACCATATGATACATTAAATTCAATTATAGCCCCTACTTGAATTTCTTGTTTGCAGTTTGTGACATCTAAAATCATATGGTCACTACTTGCGCCTAAAATTTCTATTGAACTATTTATAGGAGTAATGCCATCTAATCCACAATCTTGTTCACCTAAAGCAACAATTGCTCTTTTTCTATTGCCTTTATCTTCAAAATGGACTATTCTTCCAAAGGCATCTCTTCCAATTTTACCTATAGGATACGATGGTTTTACTTTTAATTCTACTACTTGGGTTCTAAGTATTATTGTGTTTTGTTCAGTACCGGGAATAGGTTTAAGGTTTTTAATATCGGTCCCAAGTAAAATTGCTTCACCTATACGTAATTGATTAATACCAGGTGCAATTCCTCCATTCTCTAATAATGATAAAGTAACAGTACTTCCTCCAGAAAGAGTTTTTACACTAATTCCAAATTTGTTTTCTATTTCTTTAGCGAGCTTCACTAGAATATTAGTATTTTGGTAGCTAGGTAATACACCGCCATAACAACCTACATTTGTACCTAGGCCTTCTAATTCAATATTAGGAAGTTTTAATATTTTTTCTGTAACTTCAATGACATTTTCAGGAAGAATACCTTCTCTCAAATCCCCCACATCAACCATTAATATAACCTTATGAACTTTATTTAAAAGGGTTGCTTTATTTGATAATTCTTTTATTACTATTAATTCTGAATTTAAACTACCATCAGCAAATTTTACTGTATCTTCTATTTCTGCCAACATTGGGATTCGAATAAGATAAATAGGTGCATCAATTCCGGCCTTTCGCATGTTTTTAATGTTCATTATTCTGGAATCTCCAAGCTTAGGAACACCTCCTTTTAACATTGCTTGAACTGCTGGTGTATAGGCACAAATTCCTTTTGTGATCC
>NZ_DATHXO010000327.1:0-3002 GCF_035459645.1 Schnuerera sp. | reverse complement strand
GCTATGCATATAGGTTCCGATGCTGACTTTACAATTATAGATCTAGACAAGAGATGGACTATAGATCCTAAGAAGGAAGCAACTATGTGTGGATACAATCCTCTTGAAGGAATAGAACTAAAAGGTAAAGTTGCTAAGACTGTAGTTCGTGGTCATTTAGTATTTGAAGATGTAGAAGACAGTACATTGGCAGATTTAACCGACGAAGAGTTACAAAGAATCGTTCACAATTATCCAGAAGGTGTAGAAGAAAGGTATGCAGAAATATTCAAGCAATATCCAAATTTACACAGTAAAGAATACGAAAGAAGTTATAGAATAAAACACCCAGAAGTAATAGATGAGCATATTAAAGGAATTAAAGGAGTTAAGGTTAACCCAGGTTTTGGTAAATTTGTTAAGAGACAAAGCATACAGGTTTTACCAAGAACTATTAAATACTAAATTGTTATTAAGTGTGGCGTGAGTTTTCTTACGCCACACCATAATAAAATATATTATAGGATTAATACAGAAAAGGAGTGTTGATTAAATGTCAAGACATGCAGTATTGATAATAGACATGTTAAATGATTTTGCTAATGAGAAAGGTTCACTTTATTGTCCAGGCGCTGGAAGAATAACTAAAAATCTTCAAGAACTAATGAAATGGATTAGAGAAAGAGAAGGGGACGATATTCAAATAGTACACATTCAAGAAGCCCACAGAGAAAATGATGCAGATTTTAGGGTTAGACCAGTACACGCTGTTAGAGGAACTTGGGGTTCTGATTTTATAGAAGAATTATATCCTGAAAAAGGAGAATATATAGTACCAAAGAGAAGACATAGTGGATTTGCCTATACAGATTTAGACCTATACTTAAGAGAAGAAAATATAGATACTGTTGTAGTAACAGGAGTATGGACAAATGTATGTGTTAGAAGTACAGCTACAGATGCATTGGCTAGAGCTTATAGAGTAATAGCATTAAGTGACGGATGTGATTCTAAGACAGAAGAAATGCATGAATATGGACTTAAAGATTTAAGTATATTTGCTAAGATAATGACTATTGATGAATATAAAGACGCTTGGGAAAAAGGATTGGATCCATGGGAAGGCGGAGGAGACAAAGAAAATAAAGTAGAATAAGTTACTTGACAATATACAGAGGAGAATGGGCAGTTGATGGGGCAACCTTCCGTTGCCAGAATAACCTTGGAGGTTGCCCTGATAATTATCAATAAGCAACAATTGTCCATTGAAAGAGGGTGTAGCTTAATATGAAACTAGTAGTTGGAATATCAGGAGGGAGTGGCTCTATATATGCCATATCTCTTTTAAAAGCATTAAAAGAATTAAATATAGAAACTCATTTGGTAGTAACCACTATGGGTGAATATGTAACCAATCATGAATGTGGTGTAAGTTTAGAAGAGTTAAAAGAGATGGCTACCTATTTCCATGATAATAAGAATTTTGCAGCTCCTATAGCTAGTGGATCTTTTAAAGTAGATGGCATGGTAGTTATTCCATGTTCCATGAAAACCTTATCAAGTGTTGCTAATGGTTTTTCTGATAGTCTTTTGACTAGGGCTTGTGATGTAACTTTAAAAGAGGGAAGAAAGTTGATTTTAGTTCCAAGAGAAACCCCTCTAAGTCCTATACATCTAGAGAATATGTTGAAATTATCTAGATTAGGAGTAACTATATTCCCACCTAGTCCAGGATTTTATAATCATCCAGAAACCATTGAGGACATAGTTTTAAATATGACAGGAAGAATATTAGATATGATGGAAATTGATAATAATCTTGTCAATCGTTGGAAAGGTCAATAAGGAAAGGAGGGGATAGTTTGGAAAGACAAATGCTTAGATATACCTTTGAGGAAATGGATAAGATGGGTGTGCTATTAAAATGCGATAGAGAAGTAAACCCAGAGTATGAATTAGGAGCAGTGCTTAAATATTTTAGGAATAAAAGGCCTATATTATTTAATCAGGTGAAAGGAAGTTCTATAAGAGTAGCAGGAGGTCTTTATGGTGATAGAGATATAATATATTCTTTATTAAATATGAACCATGAAGATAGATTATTCAAATTTATGGATGCTATTGCAAACCCTCAGCCATATAAGGTAGTAAAACAGGGTCCTATAAAGGAAAACATAATCAGAAGAAATATTGATTTACCTAGGATTTTACCTATTCCTAAATTTCAAGGTAAGGACTCTAGCCAATTTATTACAGCAGGAGTGATGGTAGTAAAGGATCCAGAAACAGGAAAGTTTTTTACTTCTATAAGGAGATTTCAAATTAATGGGAGAAATAAGCTTTCAGCTCTTATAGCATCACCAAAATTGACTAATGATTTTTTAAAATTGGAAAAGAAAAACAAACCTTTAGAAGTAGCTATAATTCTAGGTTATGATACAGAATTCTTAATGGCAAGTCAGGTGCCTTCTGCCACTTATGGAGTGGACAAATATGAAATTGACAGTGCTTTAAGGGGGGAACCTTTAGAATTAGTAAAATGTGAATCAGTGGATTTGTTGGTACCAGCATATGCAGAAATAGTATTGGAAGGTAGAATAGTGCCTGGAAAAAGAGAATTGGAAGGTCCCTTTGGAGAATTGATGGGATATTATGGTGCACAAGCTCCTCATCCAATAATAGAGATAGACACCATTACACATAGGGATAATCCTATATTTCAAGGGGCATTTCCCTGTAGAGAAGAACATGTATCCAATGGCCTTATTAGAGAAGTGGAATTATACAATTATCTAAAGAATCAAGTAGATGTAATAGATGTAAATGTAACAGAAGGTGGAGGCTATAGATTTAATGCTTTTGCATCTATAAACAAGAAAAATGAAGGGGACGGCAAATCTGCTATTATAGCAGCCTTAGGTTCTAATAAAGATTTAAAACAGGTGGTTATAGTAGATGGCGATGTAGATATATTTGATGTTCAGGATATAGAGTGGGCTATTACTACTAGGGCTCAAGCTAGT
>NZ_DATHXO010000326.1:0-2737 GCF_035459645.1 Schnuerera sp. | reverse complement strand
ATAAGGTTAGGAAAGGAGAGAGTTTTTATTATAAAGCTAACTCTAATCATTATCTATCTAATCCGGGGAAAACTAAAGCGGTATTAATATGGGTAAGTTCACCACCAAGTTTTTAATATAATACAAGGGGGTTTAGAGTATGGATAAAACAAATACAATTGAATTAAAAAATATATCAAAAGAATATGGTGAAACTAAAGTACTAGACAATATTAACCTTTATATTAGGAAAAATGAATTTTTAACATTGTTAGGACCTAGTGGATGTGGCAAAACAACAACTTTAAGGATAATAGGCGGATTTGAACAACCAACAGACGGAAAAGTTATATTTGAAGGAAAAGATATTACAGCTTTCCCCCCTTATGAAAGGCAGATAAATACTGTATTTCAAAAATATGCATTATTTCCACATATGAATGTTTTTGATAATATAGCCTTTGGTTTGAAGATAAAAAAGACGGCAATAAACGAAATAAAAACAAGAGTTAAGGAAATGCTAAGATTAGTCAATCTAAAAGGATTTGAAAATAGACCCATTGATTCTTTAAGTGGTGGGCAGCAGCAAAGGGTTGCTATTGCACGGGCTTTAGTAAATGAACCTAAGGTATTGCTTTTGGACGAACCTTTAGGAGCTCTCGATTTGAAACTTAGAAAAGATATGCAAATTGAACTTAAAAATATGCAAAAAAGAATAGGAATTACCTTTATATATGTAACCCATGATCAAGAAGAAGCATTGACCATGTCAGATACTATAGCAGTAATGGACAAAGGAAAAATTCAGCAGATAGGAACACCTGTTGATATATATAATGAACCTAAAAATGCCTTTGTTGCTAAATTCATTGGAGAAAGTAATATTGTTTGTGGAATCATGCATGAAGACTTTGTTGTTGAATTTGGAGGACGAATTTTCAAATGCGTAGATAAAGGTTTTAATAAAATGGAAAATATAGATGTGGTTATTAGACCTGAAGATTTAGAAATTGTGCCTATAGAAGAAGGTTTATTAAAGGGAGTCGTTACTTCCATAACATTTAAGGGAGTTCATTATGAAATGATTGTTAAAGATGGAGAATTAGAATGGATGGTTCATAGTACGATAATGAAACCTGTAGGGACTGAAATAGGGATGAAGGTATTACCAGAAAATATTCATATAATGAAGAGGGTGATGGGAGAATGAAGATGAAGCAGACTTCATACCCATATATATTATGGATGATCATATTTATAGTAGTTCCTTTAGCTTTAATTTTATTATTTTCTTTAACAATTGGTGAAGAAGGAGGAATAAAAAACCTACAATTTACTCTAGATAATTTTAAACGATTTTTGGATCCAAAATATATAGATATATTTTGGATATCAATCAGGTTAGCATTGAAATCTACAGCAATTACTTTGGTATTAGGATATCCAATGGCAATGGTTATTGCACGTGAAAAGCCTAAAAGAAGGAATATTTTAATCCTTTTATTTGTTATACCAATGTGGATGAATTTTTTATTAAGAACTTATGCTTGGTTGACTTTATTAGGAAAGAATGGTCTCATAAATTATATTGTTACCAAATTAGGATTTAGTCCTCTTAATTTAATATATAACGATTTAGCAGTTTTATTAGGAATGGTATATAATTTTTTACCCTTTATGGTTCTACCAATATATTCTGTTTTGATTAAGATAGATAAAAGTTTAATAGAAGCAGCAGAAGATTTAGGAGCGAATAAAGTTAATGTGTTTTCAAGAGTAATTTTCCCTTTAAGTATTCCTGGAATAATTACTGGAATTACCATGGTTTTTATGCCTGCAGTTAGTACCTTTGTAATCTCTAGGTTATTAGGCGGTGGGCAATATATGCTCATTGGAAATTTAATAGAACAACAATTCTTATGGGTTGGAGATTGGCATTTTGGATCGGCTATATCCATAATTATGATGGTTTTTATACTATTAACTATGACGATTACTGCTAAATTCGATTCACAAAAAGAGGGAGGAGGAGGTTTATGGTAGGAAAAGCCTTGAGAAGATTATATACTTTTTTAATATTTTTGTTTCTTTATGCACCTATTATAGTGCTAATAGTATTTTCTTTTAATAATTCAAAAACAAGAGGAACTTGGAGTGGATTTACTTTTAAGTGGTATATAGAACTGTTTAATAATGCAGAAGTACTTAAAGCTTTATATTATACTATACTTATTGCTGTATTATCAGCAATTATTTCAACCGTAATAGGTACTTTTGCAGCAATAGGCATTTACGGTATGCCAGGTATTAGTAAGAGAGTTATTTTAAATTTAAATTATTTGCCAGTGTTAAATCCAGACATCGTAACTGCTGTATCTTTAATGACTTTATTTAGATTTATAAGGATTGAATTTGGATTTATTACTATGCTTTTATCCCATATAACCTTCTGTATACCTTATGTTATATTGTCCATACTTCCTAAATTAAAGCAGATGAATAAACATCTGGCTGAGGCAGCTATGGATTTGGGTGCAACTCCTTTTTATGCATTGAGAAAGGTAGTTATTCCAGAAATAATGCCTGGGATAGTAACAGGTGCTTTATTAGCGTTTACTTTATCTGTCGATGATTTTGTTATAAGTTTTTTTAACAAAGGTGCAGGAGTTACTAATTTAAGCATTACAATATTTTCTATGGCAAGAACTGGTATCAATCCAATAATTAACGCTTTATCTACATTGATGTTTGTTGGATT
>NZ_DATHXO010000325.1:0-6391 GCF_035459645.1 Schnuerera sp. | reverse complement strand
GAGGTGATTAAATGTCCAAAAAAAGAATAATTACTTTAATGGTGGTACTAATACTTTTGACAAATATTATTACTTTTGGTGCCACCAATTTATTGACTATAAAATATAAAGATAAAGTTATTGTACCTACTAGAGAATATGAACAACTAACTTCATCCTATAAAAAATATTCTAAGCTGATAGGATTGGAGAATCATATTAAAGATAATTTTTTAAAAGATGTAGATGAAAATAAACTTATGGAGGGCCAATTAAAGGGATTATTTCAAGCTCTTGAAGATCCCTATTCAGTATATATGACTGAAGAAGAATTTATAAGTTTTGCGGAGCATACTCAAGGACTTTATGGAGGAATAGGTGTGATAGTAACTCCTGGAGACGATAATCTTATAACAGTAGTTTCTCCTATAGAAGGCACTCCAGGAGAAAGAGCAGGATTAAAAACTGGAGATAAAATTATAAAAGTTAATGGAGAAGAATTTACTGCTGATAACATGGATAAGGCTGTAAAATTAATGAAGGGAGAGCCTAAAACAACAGTTAGCATAACTGTTTTAAGAAAAGATAAAGATGGAAAGAATGATTATATAGACATAGATATTGTAAGAGAAGAGATTAGGTTAGTGACTGTAAAATCCGATGTAATACAAGAGGATATAGGCTATATTAAAATAACTTCTTTTGATGAATTAACTTATGAAGATTTTAAAAAAGATTTAAATACTTTAATGAATAAGAATGTTTCTGGAATAATTTTAGATTTAAGAAATAATCCAGGAGGACTATTGAATGTATGTGTAGATATAGCAGATGAATTTTTAGGAGAAGGAGTTATAGTTTATACAGAAACACGACATGGAGAAAGAGCATATGAAAGGTCAAATAAGAAACATATAGATATTCCTTTAGTCTTATTGGTAAACGAAGGTAGCGCAAGTGCTTCTGAAATATTAGCAGGAGCAGTCAGAGATCATAATAGGGGAATATTAATAGGCAATAAAACATTTGGTAAAGGTGTAGTTCAAAGAATCAGGGAACTATCCGATGGTTCAGGTTTTAAATTGACAGTATCCGAATATTTTACACCCAATGGAACTAATATTCATGGCATAGGTATAGAACCAGATATTATTATAGATCTGCCAGAAAATGTACAAGAAATAGGAATTGAAAATTTATCCGAAGATATACAACTTCAAACTGCTATAGAAAAGATTGAAGAGATAATTAGATAAATTTATTAGCCAAAGTAAAGGAGAGTTAAGGATGTATCCTTTTTTAGAAATTGTATATTTTTCCATATACAATATATTTTCCATTTTAAAATCTCCTTTTTTTTGGATTGTTGTGGGGATAATATATCTTCAATACAAAAAAATAGGGGAAATGGAAAAGGGGATTTTAGGTATATATAAAAAATCCCCTATATATAATGTATTTATATCTACATTATATGGTTTAATTGGTGGAATCTTTGGAAGTATTATGTTTATATATTTTGGGATTTCTATAAGTCCAAAAGACTTTTATTTTGTTTTACCTTTGGCTTTATTATTATCCATCATTCATCCTAGATTTATGTGTTTTTCTTATGCAGGTGGAATTCTTTCTTTGTCAAGTTTAATTTTGGGATGGCCAAATATTAATATATCTGAAATATTATTCGTTATAGGAGTACTTCACCTAGTAGAAAGTTTTTTAATATTATTAGATGGTAAAAGAAATAGGATTCCAATTTTTATGGAAAAACAAGGGGAAATAATAGGCGGATTTACTATGAATAGATTTTGGCCAGTTCCTTTTTCTATATTTGTTAATAATGGCTACATTTATCCTATTACTATAATGGCAATATTAGGATATGGGGATTTTGCCTTATCAAATTTTCCAGAGAAAAAATCTAAGGAAACTGCTAGCATTTTATCTTTATTTAGTATAACTTTATTGATATTATCAAGGCTTTCAATTAAATATCATATTTTTAAATATATAGCTGCTCTGTTTTCTCCTTTAGCCCATGAAGCAATTATTAAACTAGGTAGAATAAAAGAAGAACAAGGTAACTTCTTGTTTACATCTACTGAACATGGATTAAGAGTATTAGATATTCTGCCTAATAGTATTGGGAAAAAGATGGGATTAAAACCAGGAGATATAATATTGAGTTTAAATGGACATAGAATATATTCAAAAAATGATATAGATGATGTGCTATACTTTAGACCAAAGTTTATTTGGATAGAATTGTTCGATATAAAAAAAGGATTGGTGTCTAAGGAATATAAAAATTATCAGAAAGGGATCAATAATATAGGAGTAGTAGTAGTTTCTAATTTCCCTGAACAAATTTATATAGTTGAGGAATCAAGAACTCCTATTGTAAAATTGATAGATAAGATTAGAAGTAAAGGGAAAAAAAGTTTTAAAAACTAAAACGAACCCAAGGGTTCGTTTTAGTTTTTAATATTTGCTATGTCAAATTTATTAAAGTCTATAGAATATATAATATTTAGATGGTCATCTTCATTAGGAGGACATAAATTTATATATCCTTTTTCCATTTCTGGGTCATAAAATATCTTATCATTATTTACATTTGCAATAGATATTAGATTCTCGTTATCCATATTAAATTTTTTAATGGTATAATCACTATTAGAGGTATTTTTTTCAATAAATATTAAATTGTTTTCATCTAATTTAAAATAATTTGCTATGTTTTGATCAAATTTATTTTCATAAGTATTTTTTACTATATTATATATATGGAGTATGTTTTTATTTTTTTCTTCTACATTTTCTAAATATATGATATTTTCTTTATCCAAAAAACTAACCTTAGAGCCTGAACCTATTTCTTTTAACTCAGCACCTTCCTGATAAAAGTAGATATTTTTATTTGCAGAGTATTCTTGGGTTTCAGTAAAAATTAGTTTATTTTCAAGTAAATCAAAAGAATCCATAATTTTATCTACTTTCATTATTTCCACAGATTTATTTTCATGTATATCATATGCTAAAAGAGTAGAAGTTTCATCTTTGATATCAACAAAATAAAGGGTTTTATCATCTTTCCATTTCATTAGCTTTGGATATAAAAAAGTATTCGGAGTAATTTTATAAGGGATTTTTTCTTGTCTTGATATGAGATATATGTCACTTTTGTTTTCATCGACTTCAATTGTAGAAACATATTCCCCATTAGGACTAAAAACAGCTGATTGAATATTATCTTTTGAAGTATATAGTTTACCCCGTTGGCCGTTTATTACATTGTAAGTCCATAAGCTTTCATACCAAATGCCATTTTCTTCGTGGTAACGTTTATAAAGTATATAATTATTGGGTATATAGTCCAGTAGATATCCATCATCAATATAAGCAGAAATAATGTCCTTCACTGAATCCAATATTTCTCCAGTTAAAGCATCAACTTTTACATTTAAATTGAATAATGGAGATTTTGAATTTTCTTTATCGAATATATTAGTAAAGGATACATGCCAATGAATTTGGTCCTTTAGTTTAGTTAATTTTACATCTGGTATAGAATTAGGTTCAATTTTAAACTCAGTATAGATTCTATCTAGAATTTGGTTTTTACTGTATTTTAAGGATATAAGATCAAAATTTTGAGTTACAATGTTAAATTTAAGATCTTCAATATTTTCATCAATAGGCTCAAGAATCTCCAACACAACCTGAGGTACAGCCAATTGAATTTCCCCTTGGTCTAATAATCTATTGATATATATATTTATAGTTTTGTCGGATTTAGTAATTTTCTCAATTGAAATACCAGAGCTTTCAATTAATCCAATATTTGCTTGTAATTTTAAATTCTTAGTTTTATCGAGTATTTCTACATTAGATTCTGTAGTTTGAAATCCTTTTGATAATGCTATTTTCTCAATCTTATAGCTTAGAGGTTCTTCTTCTATCTTTTTTTCTAAAGCAGAAATATGACCTTCATCAGTATAGCTACAGCCAATTGCTATAAGGGTTAATGTCAATATAATAAAACTAAGCAATATTTTTTTCATAATTAGCTCCTCCTTCCTTAATAGTTTATAATATAAGTGGAAATTGTTCAATATTATTTTGGTTTTATCAAAAACATTTTGACTTTAATTATAAATGTATTATAATAAAATAATAGGAACGAACAAGCGTTCAGCAAGAGGTGAAAAGTATGCATAAATTTAAAATACAATCCAGTTTTGAGCCGACAGGTGATCAACCTGAGGCTATAGAAAAATTATCTAATGGTATATTGAAGAATTTAAAACATCAAACTTTATTAGGAGTAACAGGTTCAGGAAAAACCTTTACAATGGCTAATATAATTGAAAAAGTACAAAAACCTACTTTGGTGATAGCCCATAATAAAACTTTAGCTTATCAATTAGCTAGTGAGTTTAAAGAATTTTTTCCTAATAATGCAGTAGAATATTTTGTATCCTACTATGATTATTACCAACCAGAGGCATATGTACCCCAAACGGATACCTATATCGAAAAGGATGCCTCTATAAATGATGAAATAGATAAGTTAAGGCACTCTGCTACTGCAGCTTTATTTGAAAGAAAAGATGTAATAATAGTAGCTAGTGTATCTTGTATATATGGTTTAGGTGATCCTATTGATTATGAAAATTTAGTTGTATCCTTAAGACCAGGTATGATTAAGGATAGAGATGAAATAATGAGGAAGTTAATCGATATTCAATATATGCGTAATGATGTAAATTTTGTTAGAGGTACTTTTAGGGTTAGAGGAGATGTGTTAGAGATATTTCCTGCATCTTCTAGCGAGAACACCATTAGAGTGGAATTCTTTGGAGATGAAATCGATAGGATAGTAGAGGTCAATCATTTGACTGGTGAGATTATTGGTGCCAGAAAGCATATATCTATTTTCCCAGCTTCTCACTATGCCACATCTCAAGATAAAATAGATAGGGCTATTGTTAGTATAGAAAAAGAATTAGAAGAAAGTTTGAAGGAATTAAGAAGACAGAATAAATTATTAGAAGCCCAAAGATTAGAGCAAAGGACTAGGTATGATATTGAGATGTTAAGAGAAATGGGATTTTGTCAAGGAATAGAAAACTATTCAAGACATTTAAGTGGAAGAGCACCAGGAAGTAAGCCCTATACCTTAATAGATTATTTTCCTGAAGATTTTCTTATAATTGTAGATGAATCCCATGTGACTATACCACAAGTTGGGGGTATGTATGAAGGGGATAAGTCTAGGAAGACTAATTTAGTAGAACATGGTTTTAGACTTCCTTCTGCATTAGATAATAGACCTTTGAAATTTACTGAATTTGAAAATCATATAAATCAAATAATATATGTGTCAGCAACTCCAGGCCCTTATGAAAAAAAACATTCAGAACAGATAGTAGAACAGATAATTAGACCAACAGGATTATTAGATCCTAAAATAGATGTAAGACCTATTGAACATCAAATAGACGATTTGGTAAAGGAGATAAGGACTAGAGCAGAAAATAAAGAGAGAGTTTTAGTAACTACTTTGACTAAAAAAATGGCAGAAGATCTAACAAATTATTTTAAGGAAATTGGTATTAAAGTTACCTACCTTCATTCAGATATTGATACTATAGAAAGAATGGAAATTATAAGAGATTTAAGACTTGGAAAATACGATGTATTAGTGGGTATCAATCTATTACGAGAAGGGTTAGACTTACCAGAAGTATCTTTAGTTGCCATATTGGATGCAGATAAAGAAGGGTTTTTAAGGTCAGAGACTTCATTAATACAGACTACAGGAAGAGCAGCAAGAAATGTATCTGGTCAAGTCATTATGTATGCTGATACCATAACTAAATCCATGAATAAAACTATCAAGGAAACTAACAGAAGAAGAGAGATACAGGACAAATATAATAAAGAACACAATATAACACCAAAATCCATTATTAAGGGAGTAAGGGATGTAATAGAAGCAACTATTGCCTTAGAAGAAGAGGAAGAGTATGTAGTAGATACATTTACAGGAGAAGAATTAGAAGTAATGATAGAGAATTTAAGAGAAGCTATGCTAAAAGCAGCAGAAGAACTAAACTTTGAAAAAGCAGCAGAATTAAGAGATAAGATGATCCAACTAAAGAAAATGCAAGAAGCAGGATTGCAATAATTTGCTTAGTTTTTACCTAGTGAATTGTGAATGTTGAATTGTAGCGGTTGTAATTATAACCGTAGGGGCAGACCTATGTGTCTGCCCGGTACTTGCGCCAATTTGAAAAAGAGGTGAAATATAATTTGGAAAACAACAAGATAATAATTAGAGGAGCTAAAGAACATAATTTAAAAAATATTAATCTAGAAATTCCTAGAAATAAATTTATAGTAATTA
>NZ_DATHXO010000324.1:0-1926 GCF_035459645.1 Schnuerera sp. | reverse complement strand
ATTACCAATTGAGGTAACCCTTCCTTCTCCAGCATTATTGGAAGCTCATATATAGTTTCAGCATCCATGTTTTCAATTACCTCTTTTGGATCCAAGTCACAGAATAAAGCTATTTTATCTTTTAAATTCTGAGATAAAGGCATTTCTGTTCTACATATAAGTACATCTGGTTGTATACCTATGCTCCTTAGTTCCTTCACACTATGTTGAGTAGGTTTTGTTTTCAATTCACCTGCCTTAGATAGATATGGAACTAAAGTTACATGAATATACATTACATTTTCTTTTCCCACATCATTTTTTATCTGTCTAATTGCTTCTAAAAAAGGAAGAGATTCAATATCTCCTACAGTCCCTCCTATTTCAGTAATTACAACATCCACTTCTCTATCCTTGGAAACCCTTTTGATCCTATCCTTTATTTCATTAGTAATATGAGGAATGACTTGAACAGTTCTTCCATCATATTCTCCTTTTCTTTCCTTATTTAAAACAGACCAATAGATTTTCCCAGTAGTTACATTGCTAAATTTATTTAAGTTAATATCAATAAATCTTTCATAATGACCTAAATCCAAATCCGTTTCTGCTCCATCATCCGTCACAAAGACTTCTCCATGTTGATATGGACTCATGGCACCAGGGTCCACATTTATATAGGGATCAAATTTTTGGATAGTCACTTTTAGACCTCTACTTTTTAACAATTGACCTAGACTAGCTGCAGTAATTCCTTTTCCTAAAGATGATACAACTCCACCTGTAACAAATATATATTTAGTCGGCATTTTCCGAACCCTCCTTATAAACTTATAACTATAGTATTTTATCCCATATTAAGGCCTATGTCAACGAATCATAGGATTGTTTTATCATTAAATATATTATACCCTATATGAAACAAACCTATTGTAATTATAATGTAATATTTAGATTGGGTTATATGGTGTATAATTAAAGTAGGATTATAATGAAAGGAGAGTTTATATATGAAAAAAGTTTTATCTTTAATTATAGCATTAGTTATGGTGCTTTCAAATTTCTCTTATGCCTTCAGTGCACCATCTGAAGAAGAATTATATAACCAATCTGGAAAGATATTGGAAGGTTTAGGTGTATTGCAAGGTTCAGAAACTGGAGATTTAATGTTAGAAAAAAATCTTAGAAGACAGGATATGGTAGTGCTTATTAGCAGACTTTATAAAGAAGAGGCTAAAGCAAAGAAATTCTCTGTAAAAGATGATTTCGATGATGTAACCAATTCTTTTTACAAACCCTATGTATCTTGGGCAGTAAATAAAGGACTTGTTATTGGTGTAGGTGGAGAAAAATTTGGATACAATAATCCAGTAAAAGTTCAACAATTTCAAACTTTACTTTTAAGAACCTTAGGCTATAGTGAAGAAGTTAAGGATTATAAAAATGTACCAGAGGTTGCCAAAAGTTTAGGATTGATGAAGGGACTATCAGCAAAACCTGATGAAGATGTAAAAAGAGGATTAATGGCAGCAATGACCCTTAATGCATTAAGACTTAATATTAGAGGTGGTAGTTTAACTTTAGCACAAAAATTAAATTTAGATATACCTGATGCTTTTGATGTAACAGCTGTTCCAACTATAGATAGAAATAATGTTAAATTTGAAGGGGTGGCAGAAGGTACTAATGCTTTAAAAGTACATTTAAAACCCCTTTCATCTGATATTACATCTGGTGAAAAATACTATGATATTTCTTTAGAAGAAGATGGACGTTTTTCCTATTTAATAGAAAATCTTCAACCTGTGGGCGTGGAGCGCATCCTGTGGCTGGAGCACGGCGCACTGGAGGGCGACGACACCGACGGCCACATCGACACCCTGGCCCGGTTCTGCAATGAACACACCATTGCCCATGTGCAGTGCGAGGATCCGGCCGACGCTCACT
>NZ_DATHXO010000323.1:0-1556 GCF_035459645.1 Schnuerera sp. | reverse complement strand
TTCCTCCAGCAGTACAATGCAATGGTGCTGTTGCACCTGTAGTAGTAAACATCTTAACTAGTTTATCACTTTCTTCTTGTGCAATATATACTATTTCATGATTGTCCATAATTGTTAAATTAACCGTTTCACCAGTAAGGTCTTTTAATTTTTTTAAATATGGTTTTAATGTAACAGATATGTGATTTTGACCATATGCTAACATTCCAATTTGCCAAAGTTTTAATCCTAAACTATACTTTTTTGTTCTATCATTTTGTACTATTATATTACATTCTTTTAAGGTATTTAGCAAATGATAAGTAGCGCTTACACCATAATTTAATCCATTACTTATTTCGGTTACTCCAACTTCCTTTTCAGAATAGGCAATATACTCTATTACCTCTATAGCTTTGATAACAGAAGCTATAGTTTTCTTCTCTTTAGTTTTTTTATTGTTTCCCATGATCATTCCTCCAAAATATTATTGCAACTACTAATTAGAAATTAATACTTTAAACTTAAATGTATGCAATATTCAGTCACTGCCAAATATCTTTTACTATTAGTAATTAGAATTTTACTTCGTTAAATCATTTTACCCTTTTTATGAATAAAAGTCAATCCAGTATTTCAATAATCTATATTATAGCCCTTCTGATGCTTCCTTTTTATTAATTTAAAACCCTGATTAGAAAGTGATTCTAATCAGGATTCATTATCTACAAATTTACATATGCTTTTTATATAATTTATTGTATCTTAGAGCATTTTTCTTTATAGCTTCAATTTCTTCATCAGTAACTTGTCTCACAACTTTACCTGGGACCCCCATTACTAAAGAATTAGAAGGTATGTTTTTACCCTCTGTAACTACAGTTCCAGCGCCAATTATACAATTATCTCCTATAACTGCTCTATTTAAAATTATTGAACCCATTCCTATTAGACAATTATCTCCTATAGTACAACCATGAACAATTGCGTTATGTCCTACTACAGTATAGTTTCCTACCTTAGTAGGTATATCTGTTTCTGTATGAACAGTTGCATTGTCTTGAATGTTGGAAAATCTACCTATTGTGATATTTTCAATATCTCCTCTTAAAACAGCCCCATACCAAATACTTGTACCTTCTCCTATGTTTACATCTCCTATCACCATAGCAGTATCTGCTATAAATGTATCTTCATGGATTACTGGTTCTATATCTTTAAGTTTTCTAATCATATACTATTCTCCTTTTCATATCTTGTTTCTTTTCTTTATATTTGATATTATAGCAGAATTCTATCTTTTGGCAAATGGATTAGTATTTGTCATAACTTATAATTTCGCCAAGTTCCTTTCTTGGCCTTGGAGCAGGTGATTCATCTGGATACCCTAATGGTGTTATTGCAACTACCCTTACCTCTTCTGGAATGCCTAATACATCTTTTACCATATTTTCATCATAGCTTCCTAGCCAACAAGTCCCTAATCCTTGTTCATATGCTTCTAATATCATATAAGCTGTTGCAATAGATAAATCTACTGTATATCTTGGTTGCCCACCTCTCATAACACTTTCTAC